>NJBL01000021.1 GCA_005223145.1 bacterium (candidate division B38) B3_B38
CCCACCTGGGTATGTAACTTCCTCGGCTTATATCCATTGCGGAAGCCCGCTCTGTTAGGGCTTGGCCTGGAGATGCTCGGTCATCTCCGCCTGCAAAATAGCCTTCACCACCGATTTCACCAGCTTCTTCAGCCCTTCATCATCGTCAGAAAAAAGGGCTTTCCACCACTGCGGTTTTAGGCTATAATCAATTTGGGTCATCTTTTCTCCTTTCATACTGCTAAGGGTTAATATTATCATCAGTATGTTGGAGAATTTGATGGCTCTTGTCAATTTATTCCTGTCAACCCTACCACCTTAATTTACAGAAAATATTTTAAACTACCCAATAAAATATATTATTTACATTAATTTAGATAAAGGGAGACAGATGAAGATTTAAGAGCTATTAAACTCTTTTCCTCTTTGGGAGGAATGTCCTCGCTGCTTGTGGTGGCTCCTTTTGGGGCAAACTTTCTTATCAAAGCAAATCCTTAGTCTATTGACAGGTTCTAAATCTCTTGATAAAATTAAATGGGAAAAGAGCTTAATCGATAAGCTGGGAAGATAAACATTCGCTTTGAAGAAAGGATTTAACGATGAGAAAACATAGGAAGAGTAAAGGTGAATTTTTAATCTTAGCCCTTTTTCTGGTTTTTGTCTTTTTCTCTCTGAATTTAGCCTTTGCTCAAAGAGGAAGATTTGTAGGGGAGGTCACCGACGAGGAGGGGAATCCAATAGAAGGGGCGATAATTATTGCCACTAATCCCAATGCGATGATCGGCAAGGTGGAATTGAAAACTAAAAAAGATGGTAAGTTCTTATTCGCTGTGCGGGAGACGGGGGTGTGGAGGTTTGAGGTCACTGCAGATGGGTTCCACAATTATATTGTCGACATGTCCCTCAGTGCCTTGAAAAATAATCCCCCTTTAACCTTTGTGCTCAAGAAAATGACTGCCGATGAAGAAATTTCCGGGCCGGTAGTTGAAATAGAGTTATTTAATAAAGGCAAGGAGTTGTATGATACTGGCGACTATCAGGCGGCTTTGACCCTTTTTGAGGAATTTTTGCAGAAGAATCCTGATGTCTATTTAATTCACTATAACATCGCCCTTTGCCATCAAGAACTCAAGGAATATGAAAGAGCTCTGGAGGATTATCAGAAGTTTTTAGAGAAGCGACCAGACCATGCCACCACCTATTACAAGATGGGGCAATGTTATATCGGGCTGGAGCAGTATGATAAGGCTCTGGAGTCCTTCGAGAAGACCGTAGAGCTTAATCCCGATGACCCCAATACCTATTACAATGTGGCAGAGGTCTATTTCTACACAGACTATCTGGAGGAGGCAATAAACTACTATCAGAAATCAATTGAGCTGAAGCCCGACTTCGTCGATAGTTACCTCAAGCTCGGATATACTTACTTGAAGCTTGACGATAAGCCTAATACCATTAAATACTTAGAGAAATATCTTGAGTTCGACCCCACCTCCGACCAGGCAGAATTGATTAAAGATTTGATAAAACAGCTTAAAGAAAACAAGTGAGCACAAAGGGCATTTCCCCGAAAGATAGAACTTTTAAAAAAAGATGGATTTTCTACCTCAGCATCGCTGTATTGGCAAGTCTAATCGTCGGTCTGCTAATTCTTTTTTACCATCCCGGGGAGAAGAAACCTACCCCCCTGGAGGGTCCCTCCCCTGAGATAGCGGAGCTAAATGTGCTGCTGATCACCATAGACACCCTGCGGGCTGACCGTCTGGGTTGCTATGGCTATCAGAAGATAGAAACCCCGCACATTGATAAATTTGCCCAAGAGGGGGTCCTTCTGGAGAACAACATCGCCGATGTCCCCCTGACCCTTCCTTCCCATGCCTCTATACTGACAGGAACCTATGTCCTGTATCACAATGTCAGAGATAACGGGAACTTCATTCTCAGAAAGGAGTTCCAGACCATCGCTGAGATCCTAAAAGACTATGGTTATAACACCAGTGCTTTTGTAAGCGCTTTTGTGGTCGATTCGAGGTTTGGCCTGGACCAGGGATTTGACTATTACTACGATTTTGATGAAGAGATTTTAGATGAGGAGAAAGCCCTTGCCCTTTCGGAAATTCAGAGGATAGGGGAGGAAACCAGCAGGGCATTCTTCGATTGGTTAAGCAAAAATTACCGTAATCGATTCTTCACCTGGCTACATCTATACGACCCTCACGACCCTTATACTCCTCCCGAACCCTATCGAACAAGATATAGCCATTCTCTCTATGATGGCGAGGTTGCCTATATTGATATGCTGATGGGGGAGTTAATATCGCGGCTGAAGGCGTTCGGCATCCTGGATGATACTCTGATTATCTTCGCCTCCGACCATGGGGAAGCTCTCGGCGAGCACAAGGAGGAGACCCATCAGTACTTCATTTACGACTCCGTAATGCATGTGCCCCTGATCTTCAGACTGCCCGGTACTCTGCCACAGGGGAAGGTGATCAAAGAGCAGACCCGAAATATCGACATTGTACCCACGCTTTTATCTTTGCTGAACATCGACCTTAAAAAGTATCCTGAAATACAGGGGGTGGATTTACTTCCTTTGCTCCAGGGAAGTGTCAGTAATCTCCAGCTTGAGGCATACTCGGAGACTAAAATCCCCCAATTCCGTTTCGGCTGGAGCGACCTGGCAAGCATAAGATATGAGGGCTGGAAATATATAAGAGCCCCCAGACAGGAGATCTACCATGTGGCTGCCGACCCCGGGGAGCTGAATAACCTTATTGAGCTGCAACAGGACAAGGCAGATGAGCTGCGGAGGAGGTTGGAGCTTTTGGTGAAAAATTACTCCGCTGAAGCTTCCGACGAGGTTGAACCTCAAAGGCTCGATGCTGAAAGCGCAGCCAAGCTTCAGAGCTTAGGATACCTGACCGGAACCACCTCAAAAGAGACAGCGCTATCCAAGATTGACCCCAAGGACAAGATTGAAGAATTCAGGTTTGTCAACCACACTATGTCCAGCGCTATCAAAAATGTAGAGGCGGGTCGCCATCGCCAGGCCCTCAGGGAGCTGCTGGAGTTAGAGAAAGTAAACCCCAATTTCGACCAGATGCGCTATTATCTGGGGAAAGCCTATTTGGGGCTCAACCAACCCCGAAGGGCGATCGAGGAGTTCAAGTCTTGCCTGAGAATTAATCCCCATCACCTTCTGTCTTATGTAGATTCAGCCAAAGCCTATGTGGCCATAAAAGAATTTGACACCGCGGAGGCGATTCTCAGGAGCGGCTTTGGCTCTCATCAGGATAGCTATCTCTTTCATTTCAATCTGGGGTTCATCTTCCAGATTAAGGGAGATATTCATAAAGCGATAGAGGAATATCTGATGGCAGAGAAGTTCAATAGCAAGAGTTCCCAGCTCTGTGGCAACATATCCAGTGCTTATCTTATATTAGGAGAAAAAGATAAAGCCATCCAGTGGCTTAAGAAAGCGCTGAGCCTGAATCCAAACCGCCCTCAGGCGAACACCAATCTGGGCATGCTATTAGTAGAAAAGGGTGAATACCAGGAAGCCTATGGTTATTTTAAAAAAGCGGTGGAATTAAGACCCGACGATTTCCGCCACCAATATAACCTCGCTTTGATATGTCAGAAATTAGGAAAAAAGGAGGAGGCTTCAGCAGCTTTAAGGGAAGCCAGGAAACTCCGACCCGACTTTAAAGAAGCCGACCTCTCTTTCCAGGAGCCTCAACCTGAGGCTTCCTATACCTTAAGGCATATCATTGTGGAAAGCAGGGAACAGGCGGATATGGTAATGGAAGCTTTAAAAAACGGAGAGGACTTTGTCCAACTTGCCAGCCTCTATTCCATGGACCCCAACGCCAGAGGCGGAGGAGACCTCACTTACATCATCAAGCCGGAGGACCTGCTCACTCCCGTGGCTCAGGCGGTGAGTTCCCTTCAACCCGGTCAGATTAGCACCCCCATTAAGACCCCTCGGGGATACTACATAGTGCAGCGGATAAATTGACCATTCTCGCTCCAATGGGGAGTTGTTTTCTTTCTTCCGAGATAAAGGCTATAAAAGATTATTTGCGGCTCCCCTGTGGGGTGGCACCTCTTTTCTCCAACTCCCGTGCCTTCTGCAGATGAAATCGTGCCTGCTCGCTTTTGCCCTGTCGATTGTAAATATCGACCAGAACATAGTGCCCTAATGGAGCGTAGGGAGAATTGGGGTCCAATTGCAAGCCCCTGTTAGCCGCCTCAATGGCGTCCTGGAAGTTTTTTTCATCCCTCGTATCCAGATAGGCTTTGGCCAGGTAGAAGTATCCCTCAGAAAACTTCGAGTTAAGCTCTACACTTTTTTTGATGAGCTCTATTTGTCTGGTGTAATCCCCTCGCTTGCCGTAGATTATTCCCAGATTAAAGTAGGCTTTGAAGCCCTGAGGATTGTTTTCTATCTCCTTTTTATATTCCTCAATAGCGGAGTCAAAGTCCCCCTTTTTCTCATAAATCAGAGCCAGGGCAAAATGAGCGGTGTATATGCTGGGGTTGCGCTCCAGGGCTCGTCGGAGGCTTTGCTCTGCTTTGCTCAGCAGCCCCTGATAATAATAGCCCAGGCCCAATTCGGCGTTCAAAGTTGCCGAGTTGGGGTCATGTTCAACCCCCTGCTGATAATATTTTATCGCCTCGTCATACATACCCTGGCGGCGGTAGACATCGCCCAGATAGAAATTAGCCCGGCTGTTCCTCGGTTGTCTGCTGACCACCTCTTTTAAGATGGCTGCGGCTTCCTCGTATCTTTCCCATTCCTTGTAGGCGATGGCCAGGTTAATCTTGGGGAGGTCATAGTCTGGATTCAACTCTATCGCCCTTCGGTAGTCTGCCACAGCTCTCTGGTAAAGATTTCTTCTGGTGAACATGTTGCCCAGCATAACATAGGCATCCACGATGTTGGGGTCGAGGCTTACCACCTCTTCCAGGGTCTTAATCGCTTCTTCGGTGTTCTCCTGGTCGCTCTCCTTCTCCGCTTTGTTCATCAGGCGGATCACCTCAACCTTGTCTTTGGGGTCGGCAAGGGGTCGCCCCTCTTTATCAGATTTAAAGGGTGCTGCAATGGAGGTGGTATAGCCCAGAGCCCTCAGCTTCCTCTCGGTCTCCGCATCTATCTCAGCTGGCGCTCTTTTCTCACCTTTAACCGAATGACTTTCGATTATCTGAGCCAGTTCTTTTTGCAATCTATCGCCTATGGGCTTCCTCTCTTGATACAGATTTTTGGATTCCGCCGGGTCCTCCTTAATGTCATATAATTCAGGTTTAGGGGCGTCGATGAATTTATACCTCTCGGTTCGTATGCACTTCAGCTCGCTCCAGCCGAAATGGATTCTCGTGTAATAGCTCTCGCCATAGGCGGGGAGTTTCAGCTTTTGGTTCTTTTTTCTTGTTTTTGGCATTAGGCTAACCCCTTGCGACTCCGGGGGAGGTGGTACGCCCAGATAGTCAAGGATGGTGGGCATTATATCAATCAACCGCACTTGCTCTGCGATAGTGAGGTTTTCTATCTCCATTTTGGGGAAGCGGATTATAAGAGGGACTAACAGGGTGGTGTCATAGACAAAGTTTCCGTGAAGAAGCTCCCGATGCTCTCCCAGCCCTTCCCCGTGGTCGGAGGTAATAACCAGGAGGGTCTTATCCAGAAGGTCTCTTTCAACGAGAAACTCCCTCAGTCTCCCTATCAGCATATCAACATAGGCTATCTCTCCATCATAAGGACGCCCGGGATATAAAGTATCAAAGGGGGCAGGGGGCGTGTAAGGGGAGTGGGGGTCAAAAAAATGAATCCAGGCAAAAAACTTTCCCTCCCCATTGCTGGCGATCCACTCCATGGCCTCCTTCTCTACCTCATCCCCCGGCCGCTGCACAGTAGATAGGCTTATTTTGCGGTATCTGCTGAGGTCAAAGTTATCGTAATAATAATCAAACCCCTGGTTCAATCCCCATTTGGAGTCCAGCACAAAAGCCCCGATAAAAGCCCCTGTGGCAAAGCCCCTTTCCTTGAGAACCTCTGCCAGAGTGATATAATCCTCTTCCACATAATAGCCACCGTTATCCCGCACCAGATGAAAGAGAGGATAAGTCCCTGTCATAATGGAGGTATGAGAGGGGAGGGTGAGGGGGACAGGAGCCACCACCTGGGCAAAACGCACCCCTTCCTCAGCCATACGATTGAGCTCGGGGGTCTTTATTTTGTTGTATCCATAGCATTCCACATGGTCTGCCCGCAGGGTGTCGATGGTGATTAAAATAACATTCAATTTAGACCTGTCCACCCGGGAGAAAAAGCGGAATCCACCTACTCGGGAGAGGAGATAAAGCCCAAGCCCCACCACCACAACCCCCACCAGCAGGCTCACTGCTACTATTTTCCTTCTGGACCACTTTCCAGTCGTTGACCGCACTGGTGAAGGCTTACTCTCTAAGGGGGGCCTGGCAAACCGCTCCTCCTTGCCACCCAGATTCAGCTCTTTACGGACGCGCTTTACCAACCCTCTGGGAACCCCCAATTTCTGAGCCAGCTCTCTGTCAGACTTCTCCTTATAGTGCCTCTTTATGTATTTAATTTTTCTGTTTGTCATTTTTTTATTCATTTGCTATAATTTTACAGAATGTTGTGCTCCACTGTCAAGTTAAAGGGGTAGGGGCGGACGGTTTATCCACATTATTGGATGATAGTTCTAAAATTTGGATTATTCCCCCCCTTAATGGGGAGTGAACTTGTTTGTTTTGTCTGCTAATTAATGCAAACAGGGGGGTTATTTTTTTCAATTATATTTCAAACATTGGCATTGACTTTGCAATTTATATATCGATGTTATGATATAATTTTTAATGAAAGGAGGTGAAAAGGACCAAAATTATCCTTGGCTACTAATCTTTACTTTAAAGTAGGAGGTTAAAACCATGAAATCCAGATTAGCCACAGGATTAGCAGCGCTTATCTTCGTGATGAGCTTCTGCTACCTGGCTTATGGACAGTTGGCTGTTCAGGGTACCATTCTGGGGACTGTTGAGGACGAGACCGGTGCTCGGCTGCCTGGAGTCACGGTCACCCTGCGCAGCACGGCTCTGATCAGGGAGCAGGTATATTATACCAGTGAGACGGGCATTTTCCGTGCCCAGGCGCTGACGCCCGGTGTTTACGACATAACTTTCGAGCTGCAGGGCTTCTCCACCTTGGTGCGTTCGGGCATCATTGTCTCGCCCAAGACCACCGTCTCCCTGACCTTAAGCATGAGAATAGCGCCGATTACGGAGGTCATCACGGTCACCGGAGAGTCCCCCACAGTGGATACCAAGTCAACCACTGCCAAGACTGATTTTACCGCCGAGTTCCTCAACAGCATCCCCGAACGCCGCGGCACCGGCTCCGACATCCTGGCGATAAGCCCAGGAGTAAGCATGGGTGGTGACAGTGTAGCTGGAGGTTCGTGGAGCGGAATATCCTGGCAGATAGACGGAGTGGACACCAGCGACCCCGATATGGGGACCCAGTTCCCCTTCATCAATGTAGATTATCTGCAGGAGACCGAGGTCATCTCCTCAGGTGCTCCACCGGAGTTTGGCAAGTATTCGGGTGCCATATTCAATGTGGTAACCAAATCGGGCGGCACCGAATACCACGGCGAGGGTAACTTCTTTTACAAGAACAACAGCTTCTTCGGCAGCAATGTAGAGAAGGTTCAGGAGGAGTTTCCCGACTTCTATGTAACCCCTTACGAGCAGAAGAAGTATTACGACTTCTCATTCAACATCGGCGGTCCCTTCATCAGGAACAAGGTCCACTTCTTCTTCTCCTACTACCAGTTGGTTAACGACCGGATACGGTCGGGCAATGTTGAGGTGACCACCGACCACAGCCGGCGTGGAGTGGAGAAAATCAGCATGCAGTTGACTGATAAGGACCGGGTGATGGGTGCCCTGATGTGGGACAACTACCCGGTCGGCGGGCGTGCTCCGGCAGGCACCCTGGATCCCAATGCCTACTGTGAGGAGCCATCCTGGACCTTCAACCCCATGGCCACCTGGCAGCACATTTTCAGTCCAGAGGCTCTGCTTGAGGTGCGCTTCATGGGCTATTACGGCTACTACGACCTGGTCCCCCGCAACGATCTCCCCGTCATCGTCGATTGGGATACCTGGGATATTAGCCAGAGCTACTGGTACTACATGCACAACGGTCGGGGGAGTTCCGAGGTCAAAGCCGACTACTCCTACTACGCTGAGGAGTGGGCGGGAACCCACGACTTCAAGGTCGGCGTCCATTACCAGAATGCCTATATGCACACCATACTGAAATATGGGCTCGATGAGTTCGATCAGCCTGCTTACTACTACGCCATTGAGGGTGAGATAATTGAGGCTAAGCTGCGGGATTGGTATGACCACACCTGGGCTAACCGAGTTCTAACGCTCTACGGGCAGGATGCCTGGACCATCGAGGACCGCCTCACCGTGAACTACGGTGTGAGAATGGACAAGACCGTCGGTGGGCTGCGGGGCGGCAGCGACTGGATTCACTACACCGACATTGCCCCCCGCTTTGGTGCTGCTTACGACCTAACTGGCGATGGGAAGACGCTGCTGAAGGCTTCCTGGGGTAGATATTTCGAGGCTCCCCACTGCAGCACCTACTCCTTCAAGGATGAGCCTATCACCTACTATGCTGATTGGTTAGCTCCTGGGGTGTATGACATCTATGCCTGGGATGACCCGGCTACCAATTTTAACATTGATGAGAACCTGAAGAACCATTTAGCCGAAACAGCGACCATCGCGTTGGATAGAGAGCTCTTCCCCGATGTGGGGGTGACGGTTCGTTACACTCACCGGATAGAAAAGCGGGTCTTTGGCGGTGAGAACCGGCTCGCCGAGTGGGCTCCCTTCACGGACGTCGACTGGAGCGGTCAAACCCACACACTGTATTACCAGACAAATGTGGGGGAGGACGACCGCTGGGTCGTCAACAATCCCACCAAATACGGCGACCTCCACCTGGCATATGATGGGGTGGACATCATCCTGAAAAAGAGGTACAGCAACAACTGGCAGTTGACTGCCGCCTTCACCTGGCAGCAAAGCAAGGGGAACTATTACCTCGGTGGTGCTGCTGGTGGCTTTGGTCTCAGCTCTGTAAGTTTGGGTGACGACCCCAACGACTTCATCAACGCCGAGGGGACGTCGGGGCACTACAATCCCATCATATTCCGCATTCAGGGCTCCTACCGGCTGCCGGAGCCGATTGATGCTCTGTTCGGCTGGACATACGAGTACATGACCGGCTACTTCGAGGAACCCTACGATTGGTTCTATGCTCCTAACGGGAGGTCTTACCAAATCCTGGTAGAGGAGCGAGGGAGCTTTCAGCATGATGCACGGAATATTGTAGACCTGAGGCTGGAGAAGAGGTTCAAACTTCCGGGCTCTTTAGGCGGGATTAAGGATGCTGGAGAGCTGGGGGTTATGGTGGACATTTTCAATGTCCTCAACCAGGCCACCATCACCAGCCGTAGAATGGGTCTCGGTTCCAACTACCTCACCCCCAGAAGGGTGATCAGACCGAGGGAGTTCAGAATAGGAGTGCGCTGGATCTTCTAACAGAGCTATCTAAGGGAAATTTAAGGGGAACTCCGGAAGGAGTTTCCCTTTTTTATCTTCACTGGGAGGAACTTTCAGCTGAGGGGCTGATGATTAGCTCTTTGGAGGCGGGGAACTGCTTTCCTTAAGCTTTTCCATCTCCTTCTTGATGAGGGGCTGGTTGGGGTCGAGCTTCAGGGACCTTTCCCAATACTCCTTTGCCCTTGATTTATTGTCAAGCTTCAGGTAAGCATCAGCGGTGGCGTTCAGCAGACCGATATTTTCCGGCTGGAGCTGGAGAGCAATCTCATAATATTTTATGGCCTCGCTGAACTTCCCCAGCCGATAGGAGCAGACTGCCAGATAGGAAACCACGGTAAAATCGTTGGGTGTTTGGACGAACAGGGGATGTAAAACCTCAATGGCTTCCTCATGCCTTTCATCTTGAAGCAGTAGCCTCCCCAGCAGCTCACGGTCTTTTCGGCTGTCAGGGTTCTTAACTATTGCCTTCTTGAGTTCGGTTATGGCTTCGGAGGTCTTCCCCTCCAGCCGATATTGCTCTGCCCAGGCAGAGTTGTTGGAGTAATCGGTTAAGGAGGGAATCTTCTTGGCAAAGATAAGGGGTCGGAAAATACGAGTCTCCCTTAGCACGGTGAATTCTGTATTCTTGGCGGTTATCACCTCATTTTCACCTCTGAGGACGGAGATGTTTATGGTATATTCTCCGGGGGCTAAGCCGGTGAGGGGCATCTCCTTCATCAGGGAGATGGTTCCATAGCGGTCGGCGGCGGAGAAATCGATACTTTCAGAGAAGCTGTAAGTCTCCACATTCGCTTTCAGGATGGAGTATCTCAGCTGATAACCGGTTCCTTTTTGAAAATACTCGCTCTCTCTTACGCAATACAGTTGAAAGTAAAGATACAGCTTGCCATCTCTCAGGTAGTCCCTGGTGAAGTTGGGAAGTATTCTTATATCCCCATACTGGAAGGGATAACTCACCGTTTGGCTTGGATTATCCAGTCTTTCTATTTGATAGGCTTGCAGAAGCTCACCCAGCTCAATAGGAGCAGGTGCCGAGGCTAAATCGGGGATATACACTCTCCCTTCCATGGTGCCATATTCTTTGGAAACCGGGTTGCTGACCAGTAGGTGGAAGGTGTAAGAACCGGGAATGCCGGGAAGCCTGTTCTGATAGGAGACCGGAGCGGCTTTTATGGCCTCAAACTCCTTTTCCCCTAAGTAGGAGACCACGCTGTCTCTCACACTGGAGATTACCCTCTCCTGTTCGTTCTTAAGCTGACCGTTTATATGAAAAGAGAAATAGTATTTATCCTCATGCTGACCCAGGGAGACCTGCTCCGGGTTCAACTTCCAGGCATAATAGATGAAAAAGCCCCCTTCGGGTCCCTTGAAATAGTGATGTAAAAAATCAAATTCCAGCGTTTTATAGACCAGGTCAAGCTCTACCACGGGAAGCCCATGCAGGATAGCCTGGGCATAAAGGGGCTCTTCAATTTTGTTGGGTAAGTCCTCTATGGTGTTTAGCAAGTCTTGTGAGGAAAAAGTAGGGCGGGGAAACCGGGGGTCGAAGGGTCGCCCGGGTACCAGATTGAAAGCCGCATCTGCCGCTTCGGCATCCACATTTTGCCGAATAGCCCAGTAGAGGGCATCCTCCCGGGCAAACTGCAGCCCCGGGTCGGCAATGAGGCTCTGCACCCTGTCAGAGAAGGGAGAATAGAGCTTGTATTCGCCAACTCCACTCCTTTTATAGAACAATAGGTTAAAGTGCGGCGGCAGCTCCTTTTTAATATCCCCGTCATAAAACCATATCTCCATAGGGAAGGTGGTCCTCTCCTCGGGAAATCGCCTCCGGGTAATAGGCTCCCCTAACAGAATGTAGACTCTCCCCTGGTCGGTCATCCACCCGGGTCTGGGAGTACCCCTCCCGAATTGACTGCTAACATACTCCAGCCGGCGATAGTGCTCCTCCTTTAACTCGTTCTTGGTGGTGCCGGGCGTCGGGTCCCTGAATCTCCAGAAGGCTTCCATGAATCTATCCCGCTGCTCATCTGTTTGGAGATTGTTAAATGCTTCCCTTTCGGGATTGGAAATAATGTGTTGGACTTCCTGCAGCCAGGTGGCATACATCTCTTTCAACTCGGGTTTCTTGCTTTTTTGAGCACTCATTGGCAGGGCGACAGTGGGGAAACACGCAAAAAAGAAAACCACTAAAATAAGCATTATGAACAAACTATATCCCTTCTTCATTTCGGTCTCCTTCGTAAAGTATTATAACATTCCAATTATGTAGCTTCAAACACATTATGGGTTAAGCCCTATCGGTGCTCTCCCGGAGAGGGAAAAGAGGCTTATGATGCCTTTTTTGATGTGTGATGATGAACGAATTATAAACGGTATCCAAAAAATCGTTGCTGTCAGGTAAAATATAATTTTGACAAGATGTAAGATGTAGTATAATATATTTATGTTCCATTCCAAAAATAGGTAATAATACAAATATGAAAAATATCGGATTAATTGCCCCGTTATGGGATTGGAACGTTAAATATCCGTTTAAGACTATAACCTGTTATCCTCCATTAGGTTTGGCCTATGTAGCCAGTTATTTAGAGAAACATGGCTTTGCAGTCTCTATATTGGATAGAAGCGCTGTTTTTGCCCAAAGCCATTTCTCTATGAATGCCTTAAATATAAAAACTGTTGAATGGATAAGAGAGTTTCAGCTGGAGATAATAGGGGTATCCTGTTGCACCGGGGAACATGGGGACGCCTTAAAAGTTGCTGCGATGGTTAACAGAGCTTTCCCCCATATCCCTGTAGTATTTGGGGGTCCCCATGTATCAGCTTTGGCACCTTTGCTTTTAGAGAGATACCCCATAATTGATATATGCGTTAGTGGTGAAGGTGAAATCAGTATGCTGGAGATATGTCAATCCAAAAAATTGGAGGATATCAGGGGTATATCTTTCAGAAAAGATGGTCAGATAGTCAACAATCCCCCCAGAGATGTTCATAAAAATATCGATGACTTTGCTTTTCCTGCCCGTCATCTATTAGATATGCATTTTTATACTAAAAGGAGCACCCATTTAGTACCACCTTTGTTTATCAGAGGAACAGATGTAATCTCGTCAAGAGGCTGTCCTTATAATTGCTATTTTTGTGCCAGCAAAGTAGCTTTAGGAAAAGGGGTCCGTTTTCAATCGGTTGACCTCGTTATTAAGGAACTGGAGTTGTTGATAGACCGATATCATATTAAAGCGTTGTCCTTTGTAGATGATATGTTTGCCACTAAAAAAAAGCGGGTTAAAGAAATATGCCAGAAAATCATTAATAAGGGCATCCATAAGGAGCTCAAATGGGCTTGTCAGCTCAAGGCCGATATTGTAGATAAAGAACTTCTTCAGGCGTTAAAAGAGGCGGGCTGTGTGTTGGTGGAATATGGCTTTGAATCGGGCTCCCAGAAGGTACTGGATAGAGCTAATAAAAAAGCTCATGTTTCCTTTTATTATAGCGCCGCAGAATTGAGCAGAAAAGCTGGGATTCTCTTTCAGGCAAATATTATCGCAGGGCTGCCAGGCGAAACAGTTGAAGATGCGCAAATGACACTATCTTTTGTTAAAAAGGTCAAGCCTGATTGGCTTGTTTTATCGAGGTTCAAGCCGCTGCCGGGAAGCATTTTTTATAACGAATTAATTGACGCTGGGAGATTGTCTGTTGATATTTGGGAAAGACTTTTTATTCTGGAGGAAAATCCTTTTAACTGCTCGGCAATGTCGGATGAGCAATATGCGAGGATGTTGCATCACTTGCATAGACATCTCTTTTTCATTAGGTCCAGAAAATTTATTTTTAACAATTTCAAATGCGGGATTTATCACCCCAGGCTTATCTTCTATGGCGTAAATCGAGCACTTAATCCTAAATTTAAGCATCTGCTCTATTCCATTTTTAGATAATCTCATAAGCATTATTATTGGCGTAAAAATAATTGCTTGTGCTTTCAGTAATGTCAATATTACTCCCTCATTTAACATTTTTCCTTTATCACCAGGTCCGCTTTAAGGGGAAAATATGATAGAATCTTTGGAAGAAAAGTACAATTAGCAGGAGGAGTGATATGGAATTTAGTGAAGAAAAGGTTAAAGCTATCTCTCAGGCTCGGGGGATGAAGCCGGTGAGGGTCACCCTGGTGGAGAAGATAGGGGTTTGCCCCCACGAGGTTGGCGATAACTTCCTCTACCACCATCCGATGTTTACTCCCCAGGGAGTTTGCGGGGTGGCTGCCCACTCAATGATGCCTTTTGTCCAGCGGAGTGCCGATGGTGTTCCCTCCTGGGAAAAGGATAACCCAGCTATCTATCTCATCCACTGTCCCTCGAAGAAGGGGACTATCTGGAGAATTGAGAGGGCGGAATAGACCAGCTTTGAATCCGGAGGGGGTAAGCTCTATCTTCTGTAAGTCTTCCCCAGGGCGGCGGGTGGTCGAATTTCACCAATGAAGCCTGCCAGAACAATGATAGTCAGTATGAAGGGGAGGGCGAGAAAGAGCTCTGGAGGTATGCCAAAGCCCACCGACTGCAGGCTATCTGCCAGGGCATCGGCAAAGCCGAAGAACAGGCAAGCAGCCAGCACCTGCCAGGGCTTCCATCTGCCGAGAATGAGGGCAGCCAGAGCGATGAATCCCCGACCGGCCGTCATCCTCTCCACAAACTGGGATAGGTCACCCAGGGAGAGTTGAGCGCCACCGAGGGCAGCCAGCAGACCGCTGGCTACCACTGCCAGATACCTTAATCTCTTAACTCTTACCCCGAGGGTCTCGGCTGCCACAGGATTTTCCCCCACCGCTCGCAATCGCAATCCTGAGGGAGTTTTATATAACAGCAGCCAGGCAAGGGCTACCAGCAGAATGCTGATGCCGAACAGTGGGGATTGCTGAAATATCATCACTCGCAGCGGATGTCCGAGAAGGGGGAGTTTGTCCATCCAGGGCAAGTCGAGCAGAGGCATCTTAGCCACCGCAGGGGAGCTTCCATGGAAGCCGAAGACCTGAAACAGAAAGAATCCAGTAAGCCCTACTGCCAGAATATTGATAGCGGATCCGCTTACAATCTGGTTAGCCTCCCATTTTATGCACGAAAGGGCGAAGATATACCCCAATAGTCCACCAGCTATCAGGGCTGACAATATCCCTATGAGCGCCGAGCCGGTGAAATAGCTTCCTAAATGGCAGAGAAAGCCCCGCCCAGCATCATTCCTTCCAGAGCGATGTTGCTGATACCGCTTCGCTCAGAGAAGAGCCCTCCCAGAGCCGCCAATGTGAGGGGAGTAGCCTTCAAAAGAGCCAACTGTATGAGGAAGATGCTGAACAGTTCGGACATTATCAGCCCTCCGTTTTCAACAGAGTCTTTTTCTTTTTCAAAAGATGAGGAATAATCCTGCCGCGGATAAGAGCTTCGGAGGCGATGAACAGAATGACCAGAGCCTGGATGATGAGGACTATGTCTTTGGGGATTCCTGCTCGAATTTGCAGCCAGCGGTCAGCACTCCGCAGGGAAGCGAATAAAAGAGCGGTAAGAATAATCCCCACCGGATGGTTCTTAGCCAGAAGGGCAACAGCGATGCCGTCGTAGCCGTAGCCAGGGGAGAACTGCGCGTAAAAGGTGTGATGGAGCCCGGTCACCTCTATTGCTCCCCCCAGTCCTGCCAGGCCCCCGCATATGCCGAGTGTGAGGACAATATTTTTGTTCACCCCCACACCGGCAAATCGGGCGGCCAGGGGATTTAACCCCACCGCCCTGACCTCATAGCCGAATTTAGTATAAAACAAGAACCAGTATATGGATAATGCCACTCCCAGGGCTATCAGGATACCGTAGCTTAACTCCGCTGTGCCCGACCTCCACAGGGTGCCCAGCCAGGCGGTAGGGAGGATGTCCTTTGTCTTACGGGTGAAGACTCCGGCGTTCAGCGGACCGTTTACCAGATAGGTGGTGAAATGGATGGCGACATAGTTCATCATGATAGTGGTGATGACCTCATGCACTCCCTTTTTCGCCTTCAGCCAGCCGGGTATAACACCCCATAAGGCTCCCAGAGCAAAGCCGATTATAAGTGCTAAGGGGAGATGGAGGAAGCGAGGAAAAGAGAAGGAGAGGGCACCTATATAAGCAGCCCCTATCCCTCCCATATAGAGCTGCCCCTCGCTCCCTATGTTAAACAGACCGGCGCGGAAGCCCAACCCTACACTCAGCCCGGTGAAGACCAGAGGAATGGTTTTGCTCAGGGTGTTGATAAGGTTGGATGTGTTGCCGAAGGCTCCCTGGAAGAAGACCGTCAGAAAGGTAAAAGGGTTTTTGCCTAACAGCCCTATTATGATAATGGCTACCAGGAGGGCGAAGCATATAGCCAGCAAGGGAGTGAGAAGCCCATGGGCTTTTGTGTAAAATTTGGGTTGGCGGAGCATTGCCGCTTACCCCCTTTTCAGAGTTATAGATTGCGTCCGGTAATCATGAGCATCCCCAGGCGGTCTATATCTGCCTCCTGGGCGCTCAATATGCTGATAATTTCACCCCCTTTGAGCACGGCAATCCTGTCAGATAGCTCCAGAACCTCTTCCAGCTGAGATGACATCAAAAGGATA
Source organism: bacterium (candidate division B38) B3_B38 (assembly GCA_005223145.1). Classification (GTDB taxonomy): domain Bacteria; phylum Acidobacteriota; class B3-B38; order Guanabaribacteriales; family B3-B38; genus Guanabaribacterium. Next base: position 16,268 of record NJBL01000021.1, read on the forward strand.
GCTTTACCGTTGTTCCTCTGACTGTATAGCAGGAGGTGAACAAATCTTCTCCCCGCCAGGTCGAGCCCCCGGGTGGGTTCGCTGGCGATGATTAGCCCCGGGTTTTGGCTCAGTTCCCTTGCCAGTATGACCCGCTGCTGGTTCCCTCCGGAGAGGGCTGCTGTCTCCAGTTCAGGGTTTGAGGGCTGGATATTAAACTCTTCAATCAGCCGTTGCGCATTTGTTCCGATACGGCGGTGGTTGAGGCTGAAATATCGGCAATAGGGGGAACGATGGTGCTGTCCCAAAATGAGGTTCTCTTTGAGCTTGAAATCGAGTATCAGACCGAGAATCTGGCGCTCGTCAGGGATAATGGCGATGCCTTGCTCCCGCACCTCCTCAGGGGAAAGATTAGTAAGCTCCCTGTTGTGATACCAGACTTTTCCCGAGGTGCAGGGTCGTAGCCCACTGAGAACCTCCAGCAGCTCTTTCTGACCGCTCCCCGCCACGCCGGCTAAGCCGAGTATTTCCCTCCTTCTGATAGAAAAGGATAGATTCTTAAGGAGCGGGAACCTTTCGGGGGTGAAAAGGGAGAGGTTTTCTACCCGGAAGATAACTTCCTCAGCTGAAGGTTTCTCTTCGGTTAAGGGTATCCATTCAATGTCCGCCATTATAGGGTGGGCTAATTTTCCTCGGTTGCCTCCGCAATATTGAAGACATCGACCACCCTTCCGCGACGCATGACTGTTATGCGGTCGGATACTTGCAGCACTTCCGAAAGCCTGTGGGTTATGAGGATGATGGTTTTGCCTCGCCTTTCCAGCCCTCGGAGAAGCCGGAAGAGAGAGGAAGTTTGCTGAGGGGTAAGGACTGATGTGGGTTCGTCAAGGATGAGAATCTCGCCGCCTCGATAGAGGGCTTTCAGAATCTCAACCTATTGTTGCTGGGATACAGAAAGCTCCTCAACTCGCTTATGAGGGGCGATTTTGATATCAAAGCTATCCGCTAATCTCATCACCGCTTCTTGAGCTTCCTTTTGATTGAGCCAGCCCCTTGTGGCGGGTTCCTGACCGAGGATGATGTTTTCCAATACGGTAAAGTTGGGAATAAGCATAAAGTGCTGATGAACCATCCCTATACCAAGGGAGATGGCTGTATGGGGGTTTTTGATATCGACCTTGATGCCGCGGACAAGGATGCTTCCCCGGTCGGGCTTTACCAGCCCGAAAAGGATATTCATAAGGGTGGTTTTTCCAGCGCCATTCTCGCCGATGATGCTGTGGATTTCCCCTCTATGAACCTCAAGGGATACCTTATCGTTCGCCAGCACCCCGGGGTAGCTTTTGGTTATGCTCCGCATCTCCACGGCTGGGACCATAAGGAGACCTTTCTTCGATATAATTATAGCTCAGGAGGTGAGAACTTTTTCAGCTCTTCCTCGGAAGCGGGGACCAGCAGCTCTCCCCGCACAATTCTCTGGCGGGCTTCCTCTACCCACTGGAGGGCTTGAGGAGGTATCTTATCGCGGGTGTAAACCATAGGGGGTCAAGTCGGAGGCTCCCTCAGCCAGGCCTATCCAGTAATGCCCCCCTTTGAAAGAGCCCTGATAAACATCCTTTATGACATTATAGACGGCGATGTCAATCCTTTTCAGCACACTGGTGAGGACCCTTCCGGCTATCAGGTGGTCCTGGTTGATATCGACTCCGATGGCATAAATCTCACCTTTAGCCTCCTTGACCGCCTCCAGCACGCCCAACCCGGTGTTGCCCGCCAACTGGAAGATGATGTCCGCTCCCCTGCCCAAGAGGGTTTGGGTCAGCGATTTTCCTTTAGAGGGATTATTGAAGTCTCCCACTACCACAGTGAGCACATCAACTTTCTTCATGGGCAGGCTGTTGACGGTCATCACTCCTGCCCTGAAACCCATTTCGTAGGCTTTTACCGGAGGGATGTCCATTCCTTCTACCACACCGAGGATGCTGCTTTTGGTGGTCATAGCGGCGACTATCCCAGCCAGGTATGCGCCCTCCTCAGCTTTGAAATCGAAGCTGGCGACATTAGGGCAGGGGATATTCCCGTCGATGAAGATGAAGTGCTTATAAGGGTAGTGAGGGGCGACCTTGCTCATAGCATCCACCATCAAGAAGCCCATAGCAACCACTACCTCCGCCTCTTCGGCTGCCAGACTGAGGTTGGGAATGTAATCTGCCTGCTCGGTAGGACTGCAGGAAGGAGCCCTCAATTCCGAGCTCCTCCACTGCCCGCTGCACCCCCGCCCAGCCGGCGTCGTTAAACCCTTTGTCTCCCAGGCCTGCTACATCGGTAACCAGTATTATCTTGAATTTCTTCCCTTCTTCCGGAGGCTGTTTCTGGCATCCGAGGAGAAGGAAGAGAAGCGGGCATATCAAGAGGAGCCAGAAGATTGATTTTTTTCTCATGGCTTTTTCCCCTTTGGAAGCAGAGAGGCAAGGGTAGTCATAACATCCCCAAAATTGCTGAATTCATAAAATTTTAGCTTCTCCTTCTGGCAGTACTGCTTGAGCTTGTCTTTGGCAAAGACCACATCGGCAACAGCAGCCGGGCAGCGGTCGGTGTGACCGTCGCCGATATATATAATTGCCTCGCCTCTGGCTTTGGCTTTCTCCACATCATATGTCTTGCAGTTGTTGCATTTGTGGCAGTCCTTTCTTCCGGGGGAGGGGATAATCCTCCATTTTTTCTCCTCAATCTTGACCCGGTTTGCCTTGATGTGGAGATGATCGAGACCATATCTTCTGAGAAAGCGCTTGATAAATGAGAGAAAGCCGCCGCTTACTATGGTTACCTTTAATCCCCTTTCTTGGCACCATCTGACGAAATCTGGGAAGTATGGGTCGAGGGTGACCCCGTTGTCAATCGCCCGAAGCGCCTCCTCTTGGGTTATATGAAGCCAGTCAAATTCCTGCTGGAGCCCTTCTCTCTCGTCTATCTCCCCCTTTTCCATCTTATCCTCGATCTGGCGCCACTTCCTATCGGCGAAACGCTGGCAGAGGAAATAAAGGGAGTCCGGGGTGGCGATGGTTCCATCGAAGTCTATAAAAAGGTGTATGTTCTTGAATCGGGAGAGAGATTTGACTTCCATTATGGTTCAGCTTATTTTTGATTTTCTATTAAGACCTTCAAATTTTCCTTTCTCGTATCGGCAAACTCCAGAGCTTCCACCCCTCTGGTTAAGGGGAAGGTCTTGGTGATGAGCGGTCTCACCTGGACCAGCCTCTGAGACAGGAGCCTGATCGCCGGGGCGAAGGGTCCGCATCGGGAGCCGATGAGCTGCACCTCGTCAACCACCATGCAGGAGATATCCAGATCCACTTTCTCCCTGAAGGTGCTTTTAATGACTATCTTTCCGCCGGGTCGCACCAATTGGAGGGCGTGCTTGGTACCATCGGGGGAGCCGCTGCATTCGATTATAAGGTCGTAATTTTTCCCTTCGATGGCTCTCTGTGTAGCCACCGGAATGCCCATTTGCGCCGCTATGCGAAGCTTCTCCTGGTGATGTCCCAGAAGAACAAGCTCACAGCCTGTGAGTTTAAGCACCTGGGCTACCAACAGCCCTAACTTCCCATCCCCCAGAACAGCCACCCGGTCGGTGGGGCGTATACTGGTTTGCTCTAATATCTGCAGGGCAGCCGCCAGAGGCTCCGCAAAAACCGCTTCTTCATCCGCGATGGAGTCGGGGATGAGGTGCAGGTTATCCAGCGGAAGGGTCAATAATTGAGCAAAGGCGCCATCTTTGCCAGATATTCCCATTACTCTTCTCCGGGGACAATGACGCTGAAGCGAGTTTTTACAATACCAGCAAGTGCCGCAGCCGATGTTTATCTCCCCCACCACCCGTTTGTTGATGAAGGAGCGCTCCTGGCACTGCTCAACTACTCCCACCCATTCGTGCCCCAGCACCCCTTTGAAATCCATATACCCTTTGACTATCTCCAGGTCAGTGTTGCAGATTCCCGACTTTAGCACCCGGATAAGGGCTTCCTTTTGCCGGGGAACTGGCTGTGGTAGGTCGGCTATCGATGGGACGCCGTCGAAATATATGGCTTTCATAAGGAGTTCTATTTCCTTTTCAAGAAGAGGTCTTGGAACTGCATCATCATAGTGGCAAAAGATTCACCTTTGAGTATGGATACTAATTTATATGACTGGTCCAACCTATCTTTTTGCTCAACAAGAATGGGAGGTCTGAGAAGTATTTTTTCTTGATGGAGAAGCTTTAGAATTTCCCAGGAGGCTTCGTGAAAAGCGATGACAAAGGATTGGTCAGTGGTGAGCTTCAACCTTTTGCTTAACGCCTCGGCGTCTATTGCTCTTTCGATCTCGCTGGCGTATCTCTCGCCCAGTTGTTTGAAGAGATTGTATCTCAGACTCCCTTTCTCATAGGTGAGGACTCGGAGCCTCCCCTGACTATCTATTAACCCATAGGATATCAAAGCATCTTTGAGTTCAGGTTCCAATGGTGCCTGGGTAACAGCATTCTTGATAATCTCGCTTCCGTAGGGTCCCATAAGCCTATTGATGTGCTCCATGGCTCCCTGGCTGTGAGAGACCGCCATCATGTTTTCTTCCCACTCATAGAAGTTAGTGCCTGCCTGAAATGTGTTATCCGGAAAGACACAAAAGCTGTAACCCTGGGAGATAAGAATGAGCGGATTTACATGCCCATCCAGCAGCAGCTTGAGCCAGGTGAACATAGCCGAGTCCATTACCACCGACCAGGTGATGTGATACAGGCTCTCTTCTTCGCCTTTAAGTTCTTCCTTCAATTCCTGGACAATATGTCTCATAGTGGGGAGCATATTTTCCGCCGTCTGCTTTGCTGCCTTCGAGAGAAAGACCCTATCGCTGCCTCGTATCACCGAGAAGGCGAGACGGTATATGTCTCCCTCCTTTATGATTAGCTTTCCCTTGCTGAGCTCTTCTAACCTCTGCTCAATCTGAGGGAGTTTTAATTTCCTCAGCTCTGGTAATGTTGCCCCTTCTATGCAGTGGTTCAGTATAAGATTGTTCTCTTTGTTGTAGAGAAGGCTCTGGTCGGGTCCGTTCCCGCTAACTCCAATAAAACCCTGGCTGAAGTCTATCAGAGCCTTATCCTGAGCACAGGAAAAAAATTGGATGAGGGTTAAAGAAGCAATTATGAGGGCTATTCTTATGAGTGGGAGGTGTTTTCTGCGGGTCATTATTTCGAGTCCTCCTTCTTTTTTCGCTTTTCGGAAGCTGGGTTTTTCGAGGGATTGCCAGGAGCCAGAGGAAGCGGGGCAGCTCGCAGCTGGTCTTTATACTGTATCTGATATAGCCTATAATATATCTGTTTCTGGGCAAGGAGTTCCTCGTGAGTGCCCATCTCTCTGATCTTCCCCTTATGGATGACAATAATCTTATCAGCATTCTGAATGGTTGAGAGGCGGTGGGCGATGATGATGGAGGTTCTGCCTCTCATAAGCTTCTGTATGGCTTCCTGGATGAAGAGCTCTGTCTGGGGGTCGATGTTGGAGGTGGCTTCGTCCAATATCAGGAGCTGCGGATTGCGAGCTAATGCCCGGGCAAAGGCTAACAGCTGCTTCTGCCCTGCAGACAGAAGACTCCCTCTCTCCCGGACATCGGTCTTGTATCCTCTGGGAAATTGCGAAATAAATTTGTCCAGATGGACATAACGGGAGAGTTCCTCAAGGCGAGCCTGGTCGAGTTCCAGGTTCCCCAGCCGGAGATTATCTTCTATAGAGCCGGAGAATAGGAAGACGTCCTGCATTATGAGTCCAATCTGGCTCCTCAACCAGGCGGCATCCAGCTCTTCAATATCGACCCCATCGACTAATATCCTGCCTCGATTTTTCTGATAAAAGCGGGTCAGCAGGTTTATTATGGAGGTCTTGCCGGCACCAGTAGCACCTACTATGGCTACTTTCTCACCTTCGTTGACGGTAAAGCTGATGTCTTTAAGAACCCATTCCTCTTCTTGATAGGCGAACCAGACATTCCTGAACTCCACTCTCCCCTTCAAAGGGGGTAGCTGACGGGGGAGCTGTATGTAGCTTTCGTCAACAGGGAGGTCCAGGATGTTGAAAATCCTCTCCGAAGCCGCCATGGCTGACTGTAATATATTATACTTTTCGCTGAGGTCGCGAATGGGATAGAAGAAGCGCTCGGCATACTGGATGAAAGCCACCAGGGCTCCAAGGCTCAAGGTAGCTCCAAGAACTTGGCCACCCCCATACCAGATGATCATAGCTATGGCTAAGGCGCCGATGAATTCCACTGCCGGGAAGAACAGGGCGTAATAGAATATAGTTTTAAGATAAGCCTGGCAATATTGCCAGTTAATATGGGCAAATTGTTTGAACTTTTTTGCCTCCTGGTTGAAGAGCTGCACCACCCACATCCCGCTGATGTTTTCCTGGAGAAAGGCGTTTATTCGGGCTATTCTTTTTCTAATAAGCCTGAAGGAGCTTCGGACTTTCTTTCGGAAAAGAAGTGTAGCATAAAAAAGAAGAGGGACCACTGAAAGCGTGACCAAGCAGAGCTTCCAGTTCATAATGAATAGTACCAGTATGATGCCTGCCAGGGTGAATATGTCGCCAAAAATGGTGACCACCCCCGAGGAGAACAGCTCGTTTAACACCTGGACATCGGTGGTTACTCTGGTCATGAGCCTCCCTACAGGGTTTTGGTCAAAGAAGAAGAGAGGGAGTTGCTGTATGCGGGAGAAGATGCTCATGCGAAGGTCGTGCATGATCCTTTGCCCTACCCACTCCATAATGTAGGTCTGAAGGAAACGGAGGAAGAAAGCCACCAGCAGCACAAAGAAGAATATTATGGCAATCCTGTTGAGACCCGAACTTATTCCGTTACGAATGTATCGGTCGATGGCGATCTTGGTCAGATAGGGTCCGACCAGCTGGAGGAGGGAGATTAAGAGGAGCAAAAGCAGGGAAAAAACCACCTGAGTTTTGTAAGGGGCGAGGTACCGCAGTAGCCTCCGCATCAGGCGACTATCGTAAGCCTTGCCCGCAATTTCATCAGAGACATAGCCGTGCATGATGGATTATAGCTCCTCTAACTCCTGTCTTATAAGTTGCTTGCGGTAAAGCTCAGTGTAAGTCCCTTTTCGTGCCAGAAGCTCCTCATGGGTTCCTTCCTCCACAATTTTTCCTTCTGAGAGGACAATTATTCGGTCGGCGTCTCTCACCGAGGAGATTCTATGGGTTACTAAGATTTTGGTGGACCCCACTGTTCTCTCCCGGATGCTTTTCCATATTGTCTCTTCGGTATTAGTATCAACCTGGGAGAAGGGGTCATCCAGGATTAATATCCTCGGATTGGCAATCAGAGCGCGGGCAAGCCCTATGCGCTGCTTCTGTCCTCCGGAGAGGGTCATCCCCCTTTCGCCTGTCTGGGTAAGAAATTTTCGGGGAAAATGTTTAATATCATCAAGGATGTGAGAAGCAGAGGCGGCAGCTATTACTTCTTCTTCTTGAGTTGAGCTTTTTCCCACGGCAATGTTTTCTTTTATAGTATCAGAGAAGAGGAAGCCTTCCTGAGGGACGTAGCCTATATGCTTACGCAAAACTTTTAAGGGGATGCGCCTTATGTCCATGCCGTCTATTAGAAGGGACCCGCCGGTGGGGTCATAAAGGCGTGGTATCAGATTGACCAGGGTGCTCTTTCCCGAGCCGGTGGGACCGACAATAGCCAGCGTGGAGCCTGGTGGGATTTTCAGGCTTATTCCTTTCAGGACCGGCTCTGAGTTTTCCTCATAGGAAAAGATGACATTTTTGAGTTCAATTTCCCCGCGGAGAGAGGCAACGGAGATGGGGTGAGAGGAGTCGGAGATATCCGGCTTTTGCTGGAGGATCTGGCTTATTCTCCCCATTGAGGTAGCCCCTCGTTGGAAGAGGTTGAGCACCCAACCAAGTGCGGTCATGGGCCACACCAGCATTATCAGGTAGCCGTTGAAGGCGACGAATTCCCCCAGGGTTATCCTGTTGGCAATTACTGCTTTCCCCCCCAGCCAAAGGACGACAAGCATCCCCATTCCTGAAAACAGAAGCATCAGGGGTAAGAAAAACCCCCATATCTTAACCAGGGACATGTTTTTGCTGACGAATTCGAGGTTGCTTCGCCTGAATCTCTCGATCTGGTCGCTCTCCTGCCCATAGGCTTTTACCACCCGGATGCCAGCGAAATTCTCCTGGACCTGAGCGCTGAGGCGGGAGTAATGAGCCTGAACCCTTTCAAACCGCATATGAAGCTCTTTTCCCATACGGTTAATTATCAGGGATAAAAAGGGGAGGGGAATAAGGCTATAAAGGGATAGCCGGAGGTCAATGTAAATCATTAAGGAGACAGCCGTAATAAATATAATGATGGTATTGAAGAGATTAAGGAGCCCCGGACCCAATACCATACGCACTGCATCCAGATCGTTGGTAGCCCGGGACATAAGGTCGCCTGTGGGCGTGCGGTTGAAATAAGATGGAGAGAGCAGCTGGAGGTGGCGGTAGAAATCGTTGCGGAGGTCATACTCTATCTTTCGGGAAATACCAATAAGCCCCCGGCGCATAAGAAAGCGAAACACACCAGCTACCAGGGTTACTGCCAGGATTAAAAAGGCGTAGAAGCCTAAAGCTCGGCCGTTTATCCCCCCTTTCAGCCCATCAATGGCATACTTCAGCACCCAAGGCAGCAAAAGAATGAAGCAGTTGGTAAAAATAAGCCAGATGGAGCCGGCAGCGATTCCTCTTTTGTACTTTGACAGATAGGAAAACAGAGGTTTTAGCTCTTTTACAATCAATGGTTCTCCCCAAAGGAAGAAAAATTGCTGTCCATTATGTAAAAACTTTTAAGCACTAAATTTTCCCACAGTTGGTCGGAAAAATCAACCCAGATTCTCCTTTAATCTGTTGCCTTACGGAGAATTATAAGATTAGCTATGCAATAGATAGATGAGCCTTTGGTATGCTTTCTTATAATGCAGGTGGGCGAAGATAAATCCTTACAGCTCTCCGTTGATAAGGAGGGAGCCCTTTCCTCCGCTTCGGAGCTTTCCATTTTGACCGAAGGGCTCCCGGACGCAGCAGGCGGTAATAGCTTAAGCGTTCAACTTCCTTATCAAACCGGCAATATACCAAAGGGCGGTTTTCTTTTCCTCAGGGAGGATTATAGAATCATAGGCTGCGTTCAGGGGCTGGAGGATTTTGAACTGCTCGGTCTTGATGTATTTTCTTGTCTCATATCCCTTCCGGCTCACAGCCAGGACGATGTTTCCGCTTTTAAATGGGTGGTGGGGCTCGATGAGCAGGAGGTCGCCCGGGAGGATATTACCGTCGGCCATCAACTCCCCCTCAGCCAAGGCATACCAGGCATCCGGGTCGGTGGTTTCGCCAAGCTCAAACTCGGTGGATACTTTATGGGGGAACTGAAGGTCTTCCAGGTTGGTCCATTTGGAGCATTTATCTTGCCGCAGGATGGGGAGGAGGAACCTCTTTCTTAGAGGGGTATCTTCGGCGAATTCTCTGTCCCGGAGATAGATAAATTCAATATCCTTAAATAGCTTCGGTTCCTTATCCAGGCAGGCTAACTTAGCAATATTCTTCCTCTCCACCCCCAGAAGCTGAGCTAACTTGATTATCCGGTTAAAGGGTAAGGGAGCCACCCCTCGCTCGATATTGGATATAGCTTGCTTATCCTTATAATTTAACTCCTTAGCTAAGTAATCCTGATTAAGCCCCAATTCCTTTCGACGCTGTCGAATAAACACGCCGGCTTTCCTTCTTGGTAGAGCTTTCTCTTTCATTTTCATCTTTCGCCTCCTTTTTGTTTATAATAATATTATAGACAATGTTTATTCAATTTGCAATGTTTTTTTTACCTAAACTGAAAAAAATGTGGAATGAACACCACATCATATAATAACTCAGGCTCCTAAGATGAGATGATAGGTTGGGGATATTTTAGGTTGACTATAGAATCTCTTATTGGTAAAATCAGTAAGTTCAAAATATATGGTTTCTTGCCCGAAGGAGATGCATATTTTAGAGATATATAAATATCCCCTTTATTATGAGATAGCCTTCCAGTATCGGGATATTGAGGGGGAGTGCGACTTTCTGGAGTCTCAGCTGGAGCTTCAGGCAACTACCTCGAATCGTAGAATTCTCGATATAGGAGGTGGTACGGGCATGCATGTAGTTGAGTTTGCCCGCCGGGGGTATGAGGTTCACTCGTTCGATATAGTTCCCGAAATGGTTGACTGGGTGAAGAAGAAATGCAAGCAGCAAGGGTTAGAAAAAGTGAAGGTTTGGATCGGAGATATGACAGATTTCAAGCAAAGGCTCCATTATGGGTTGGCTATAAATATGCTCACCACGTTTAACTATCTCCTGACCAACGAGGATATAATCCACCATCTTAAGGCCGTGGCTGATGTTTTGGACAAAGGAGGCTTATATATTATAGAATTGACCCATCCGCGTGATTGCTTGGGGATGGAGAAGTCGACCCTCAATCAGTGGCTTGAGAGAAGAGGAGATATTGTAGTGGAGGTGGACTGGGATTACGAGGTCCACCCTGTGGACCCCATAACCCAGGTTCAGGAGAGATTAGTCAAAATAGAAGTGCAGGAGGGGGAGAATAGGCGTTCCTTTAAGATGAAACAGCTGAATCGCATCCTTTTGCCACAGGAGCTTAAAGCCTTGGTGGCTTGCAGTGGAGCTTTTGAAGTGGTCGATATTTTCGGGACTTTTAAAGAGGATATCAAATTAGACAGTAGCAGAAAATCGTGGCGGATGATCCCCATCCTCCGAAAATTATAGAGGAGAATTCTGATATAGTGACCTTGCTTTCGAGGGCAAAGAGTTTTTTAGGCTTTTCATAAAAGGGAGATCTTGTGAGGTGTTACTTAAGTAGCTGGGGAAGAGATAAAAGGGTGATGGTTTGTTGGAAAAGGCTCCTGGCTGCCTTCCTGAGTTTGATACTTGGCGTAGCCGCCATAAATTGTGGAAAGGGGGAGGATAAATCAGATGAGTTAGGCGGCTTTACCGAGCATCAGCAGAAGATCCTTCAGGCTCGCCTCAACTACGAGGTAAAAGTAGACAACTGGATTCTGAAAGAGGATACGCTGGAGATGATAATGAACTTGAGGGTTATTAACAACGGGGCGAAACCTCGCTTGAACTATCTTACTCTAAAGCTTACCCAATACGGTGAGGATGAGAAAACCCCTCTGGAGGCGAGGATATTAACCCTGGATGTCAGCAAAATAGCAAAGGGTAGGGGACAGTCTTTTATGATTAAGCTTCCGGGCGCTGTGCCATCGGTGGAAGGCATAAGTCTTGAGATAGAGCGCCTTCCGCCCAAGGAGCTTCTTCATCAATATAAGGAGTTTTAACATAGTGAACCATCCCTTTCGGATTCATACTATTAGCTAAGGGTAATCATTTATTGCAGGGACATGACTTCCAAAGGAAAAGGACGGCTTTTGGGTCTCGATTTTGGAGAGAAGTTCATCGGAGTGGCGATAAGCGATGCTCTGGGCATAACGGCTCAAGGGTTGGGTAGAATAGCAAGAAGCAATCCTCAAGCCGACCTGGATAAGATAAGGGAGCTGATAAAGGAGCACCGGGTGGAGAAGCTAATAGTCGGCTTACCTCGGAGGATGGACGGCACCCTGGGAGCCCAGGCAGAGGTTGTTATGAGCTTCATTGAGGAGTTGCGAGGAGCTTTGGTGATAGAAGTGGTACCCTGGGATGAAAGGCTTACTACGGTAGAGGCGGAGAGAGCTATGATAAGAGGTGACCTGAGCCGAAAAAAGAGGAAGAGGATTATTGACAAGCTTTCTGCGGTGCTCATATTGCAGAGCTACTTAGACCATCTGCAGTTTTCCTCGCAAGGTAAGATATCAGATGAGGAGTAAAACAGCCCTAACGCTGGTATTAATTATCGGATACATCGGAATCCGAACAGTATCCAGTGGCGTCTATACCCATCTACGGAGCCATTATTATGGGTTCGCCGAAGCGTTCAAGATAGTGGAGATAAAGTTTGGCGCCACCACGGAAGGGGTAATTGGGCATCTTGTCCAGGAGGGGATATTACCTGGTCGCAGGGGATTCCAGTTGCTGTTGCTTCTATTCCCAAAATCTCGTTTCATAAAGGCAGGAGAATATAAGTTCGATGCGGGTTTATCTCCGCTGCAAGTCTATCAGAAGCTGGTCTCGGGGAGGGTTTATTATCACCCGTTAACCATTCCCGAGGGGAAGGACCTATTTGATATCGCCGAGCTGGTAGAGAAGGGGGGATTTTGCTCCCAGTCCGAATTCTTAGTGGCTGCCCGCCAGAAGAAGCTTGTCCAGCAGTGGGACCCACAGGCTAATGACCTGGAGGGATACCTTTATCCAGATACCTATATGCTTACCAAGGGGGTGAAACCTTCAACCATAGTCGAGATGATGGTGAAAAGGTTTCAAGAGGTCTTCAATGAGGAGCTGAGGGAGGAGTGTGCTCGAATAGACTTTTCGGTCAGGGAGATCGTCACCCTCGCCTCCATAATTGAAAAAGAGACATCCATCCCTGAGGAGAAGCCTATAATTTCCGCCATATTTCGCAATCGGCTGCGCCGGGGGATGTTGCTTCAGTGCGACCCCACCCTGATTTATGCGCTAAAGAGGGAAAACCTTTATCAGGGTAACATCAGAAAGCGAGATTTTGAGTTCGATTCCCCTTTTAACACTTATCGCTACAAAGGCTTACCACCTGGACCTATTGCTAATCCGGCACAGGAGTCCCTTATAGCTGCCCTCCACCCAGCGGATAGCGATTACCTCTATTTTGTCTCCAAGAATAATGGGGAGCATCACTTCTCTCGGACTTTAAGGGAGCACCAAAGGGCAGTCATACGCTACCAGAAAAGGTATCCAAGAACAGGAAAAAGGGGAGTGAGCTAACAAACTCCCGCTTTCTCTAAGGCATTTTGTTTTGTCCGTTTTTGAGGGGGTCAAGATGACAAATACTTCTTCAAAGGAAACATCAAAGTTGAATTTCAACCTCCTTGCGCAAGAGGGAGGCGAAAAGGCTAAGTCAATTTTCGAACTGGCAATGTGGCTGAAAGCCCTCGAATGTTTTGCAGTGGCAGAGAGGCAATCCCTCTTCTTTGGGGAACGGAATCATCTTCTCCTGGGGAACTTCCGGGAACAGGTAAAGGTAATCAACGAAGTGCTTCAACGGATTACCCAATTGGCTATACTCCTTCTGGGGGAGGAGCGGTGGAATATGTCCCGCTTTTCTCAATATATAGAAGACTCCATCCAAAGGGAACTCATCATTAAAGAGACCTATCTAACAGTAGAGGATGAGATTGATGCCCTATTCACCTGCATAGCTCATATGCGTGTAGTGACTTTTGATTTTATTAACCTGAAATCGATTTCCTATTTAAGCTTCGACAGCTATGGGAAGATTATAAACAGGGCTATTAACAGTCAACCAGCCCTTATGAGTTTGAAACAGAATAAGTTTCATCCCTATTATGATAAGATATATAATAAGCATATATCTGAAGTGGTCAAGAGTATCACTAATTCTCAGCTCCGCCAGGATGTTGCCAAGATTTTCCTTATACTTTTCCGCTTGCTTCATTACTTAGAATTCGTTCCCTCCAGGCAGGCCAAAGAGGGTCTGCTCAAACGGTCGTTGCCTATCTTTTCCCTGTTTGACTACGAGGCGGGCAACCTATATGACTTTCTGAAGGAGAAATACCTAAGGAAGAAACCCTTTTCCAGCTCTTTTTCCAAATTAGCTGACAATTTCATTTTCTCCTCTAAATTTGAGTTGAGAAAAGTCTTTCATGTAGAGCTAACGAATATTTATAACTTATACCAGGAAGAACTGATATTCACCAGAATAGATAATAGCCAGGGGATTCTTACCAACTATCTGAAGCAATGGATTGTGCAGTTTGCTCATCAGTTTAAGAAGGATCTGAAAGGAGAGGAGATTTTCAGCGACTTTATCGCCAGGCTGGAAGAGTCCCTTAAGCTGCGCAAGGAGCTATGGCAACTGCTTAGGCTGGCAGATATATTTCAGAAGGAGAAGAGCTACGAATCCTACAAGGTCTTCTTCACATTCCTTCGGAAGTTCGAGAAGGAGCGTATGAGGTGTCTTATGTATCGAGATTGGAGTGATTTTAAAGGCTTCATTCAGGATTTTCGCATGACTCATGGGCTTCCCAATCTCCTTATCACCGCCTCAAAATTCAGCAATTATCTCACCATCCTTTTCCAACAGGTAGGCAGGCGGTCAGTCCTCAGTGCCCATCCCTTTGAAACCGCGGAAGCCAGTGGTGAGGGCTCAGGAGATGATAGTTTACAGTATTAGGGCTTTTTTAGATCATATCCTTTGTGGCAGCCCAGAACTCAGGGTTTGTCCACCTCGCCTTGACTAATTCCCAACCCTGCATTAATATATTTAATAGCTGACAGGTAATTGTATGAATAAATTCCAATTAGTTTCCGAGTTTGAGCCTAAAGGGGACCAGGTTCACGCCATCAAAGAGCTGGTAGAAGGGATTGAAAGAACGGAACATCATCAGGTTCTGCTGGGAGTTACCGGCTCTGGCAAGACCTTTACTA
>NJBL01000090.1 GCA_005223145.1 bacterium (candidate division B38) B3_B38
GGTGTAGCGAGCTATTCTGTCTCTATTCTGCTGTTGGGCCAAGTACATAAATCGTGTCGGTCAATACGAATGTCGTGCCGTCAAGGAGAGTGCCAGTTATGGTAATCTCGTAGCTATTTCCGGGCACAGCTTCTTCCAGTAGGGTAAAGGCATCCATTTTGGCGAAGAACGCTCGCACATGGTGGCCCGAACGCTTGGCAGACAAGGATTCTAATGTCGCACCACTGTCCCCTTCCAGAATGATGGGTGAAGTGGTATCAACATCAGCGTAACCCTCGCCGCGTATCTCTACCGAGAAATGACCGGAGCTGCCCTGCCAGTTCAGATTCCAGCTATTGGGCTTGATTACAGCCCTGAATTCACCTAACTCCACTTCCTCTTCATCATCGGTTTCAAGCTCAACTTTAGTAGCATAAAACCGCTGTTCGTATTCGAAGCCTTTGTATACCCCTTCACCTTTTACCAATTGACCTACTCGAAGGTCGGCGAAACCGGTCAATTCGCCTTCATACACGGTATATTCATCAACATAAATTGGGTCAAGAAACCCTGCAACGGTGAAAAAAGAAAGATTGAGCTCATCAATGGTTAGAATGGCGCCCTTGAACTCCGCTTCCTGGTATTCAGCCTCAATTTTGGTGGCTACCCATCCCATGTCTGCCGCCTTTATCGCCTCGCCCTCAACCATAAGTCCCACAAATAAATCTTCAAAAACTTGTATATCCCCTTCAAATTCTGTGGTGGATTCAATGACTATGGGCTCAACTGTCCCTTCAACAGTGATGCTCGAAGTACCAGGGTCAATAACGGTAATCTGCCCTTCGAATGAGGCCTCCCTGCCCATGCTCTCTACAGTTACCGCAGCGGATTCAAAATGAACCTGGACAGTGATTCTTTCTCTCGCCTTAATATCATTAATCACCATGCTGCCCTGGTAGTCGCCTTGAGCAAACGCCAATTGCTGGTCTCCCAGGGGAGCTCCCTGTAAGGCAAACAGACCCTGAGCATCGGTAACAGCGGTAAGGTCAGTTCCCACAATGCTGACATTAATGCCATTCACAGAGCCTGGACAGCTGGATAATACCTGCCCGTTTACTTTAGCGGCGGCCTGATAGGACATATCAGACCCCACCGGATTGGAGCTTTTTTCTGAAGAGCAGCTCGCGCATAAGAGCAAGATTGCCACAGATAGCACAGCTAAAAATTGACAACTAAATTTCATCTTGTTCATATTACCCTCCTCTTAGGGTTGCTAACAAATTAAACTATATCAAACTCAATTAGCCGATGCAATAGAAACTATTAAATTTAATAGAAGCAAGTTTTATGCCTATGAGTCCATTTCATCTACCAAACATTGGCAGCCATAACCCTTGTTAATTGAATAAGTTGGAAGGCTGCCCTTTTTCACTCCTTTTTTGGTAAGTTCAAGCCGAAATATCAATCTGACAGTTTTTGGCAAAATATGTCAGATATGACCGGTAATTGAAGTGAGCTTGATTCTTTGAAGTCAATTATATTTATACTTCTGTCATCTTCCAGCCGATGAATGCTATCTCATGTTAATTTATTCAAATTGAATAATGGAAGTGTAAGTGCTATAAAATTATTTATATTTTCGGTCGATAGTAGCCTGCATTACAGAAATTTCCTGTTTGTAATTATAAATGACTTGGTATAGAATATTACGGCACAAAAGCTCAACTACCAGGGAGGAGGGATTCCTTTTCCTGAAAGCTCGTTCTTTGATAACAGAATGATGAGCAATTTTTCCTAAATATTTTTAGTCATCATTTTTAAATTACCATTCAAAACCGACGGAGGGAAAGCGAATGGGACTTAAAGGCATCAATAGAAGGGAGTTTATTGGAAAGACTACTCTGGGTGTTGTCACCACTGGTCTTGGTCTCCCCCTGCTTAAAGCGAGCCCGACCAAGCAAGAGCAGGGGTTTAAGATTGTGTACCGTACTCTGGGCAGAACCAAGCTGAGGATTCCCATTGTGAGCTTTGGAGTCATGAACTCCGACAGCCCCGACTTGCTCAGAAAAGCCCTTGATATGGGAATAAAGTATTTTGATACCGCCCATGGCTACCTCAGAGGCAATAGCGAGAGGGTCATAGGAGAGGTGATGCAGGAGACCGGAAGCAGAGATAAAGTGTATATTGGAACAAAGATATTCCTCCCGCGGGACTCGAGGAAATTAGTCTATCTCCCCGAAGCCAATGAGGAGAATTTTAACAACATGCTGAATATCAGCCTCGAGCGATTGCGCACCGACTATTTAGACATTCTCTACCTCCATCGCACGGACAGTGTGGAAATGGCGAATTATGAACCCACCATGAGGATACTAGAGAAAGCTAAGGAGTCCGGGAAGGCAAGGTTCATCGGCATCTCTCTTCATGGCAATGAGCCGGACATAATCCGTGCCGCTACCGACGCCGGCATCTACGATGTCCTCCTCACCAGATACAACTTCATGCAGGAGCATAAAGATGAGCTCAAGAAAGCCATCAAGTATGCCGCCGAAAGGGGAGTGGGGGTTGTAGCCATGAAGACCCAGTGCGGAGCCAGCGTTAACCAAAAAATGGAAATCGACCACCCGGCAGCTCTGAAATGGGCGCTGAGCGATGAGAATGTGTGCACCGCCATCCCCGGAGTGACCACTTTCGACCAGATGGACCTCAACTTCCAGGTCATGAGCGACCTGGCACTGTCAGAGGCAGAGAAAAAATCGTTACAGCTTGCTTCCAACCAGAGGGGACCCTTCTACTGTCGGGATTGCCGCACCTGCGTTGCCTCCTGCCCCCGCAATGTTGAGATTCCCACCCTTATGAGGGCTTATATGTATGCCGAAGGCTACCGAAACCACATTCAGGCGAGAATGACCGTGGCGGAGCTGCCCGACCACTGCGGCATAAAGGTGTGCCAGAATTGTGCCTCTTGCTCAGCGACCTGCAGGTATGGTATTAATATCGGCGAGCGTGTGAAGACGCTCATTGCAGATGGTTTTTATCGCTGCTGAAGCAGGGATAATTTCACAAGCAAGGAGTGAAGCACTCTTGAAGAGAGAATTTATACTCCTTCTCTCAATTGCTCTTAGCATAGCTATTACCTTGTCGGGAGTGATGGCTTCAGAAGCCGATCGCGTGGGGGAAATAGCACAGGGCAAAGAAGCCCTGAGAGCGCTGCTTCCCACCGAGGAAGAAATAGCCGGCTGGGAGAGCTCTTCCCCTCCCCGATTCTTCGAGCCCGGCAATCTATGGGAATACATCAATGGGCAGGCGGAGTTCTACCTGCAATACGGATTTCAGTTGGTGGTAACCTCTGACTATGCCTCCAGGGAGGATTCCAACTCCTTAATCGTTGATATTTATCTGATGGAGAGCCCTCGCCATGCCTTCGGCATTTACGCCGCCGAGAGGACACCCGATGATAACTTCATTGATGTGGGGGTGCAGGGCTATGTAGCGGGTAACATCCTCAACTTCTGGAAGGGACCCTACTATGTGAAGCTCACCTCCTTTCAAAGCTCCCCGACAGGAGAAGAGGTGCTCATCAAGCTCTCCAGAGTAATTGCCGATAAGATTCCAGGTAATTATTCGGAGCCCGAGCTTTTCGCCTGCTTTCCCGATAAGAATAAGGTCAAGATGAGTGAAAGGTATATCCCAAAGAACTTCCTGGGACATGGGTTTCTGAAAAATGGTTATCTGGTGGATTATCATCATGAGGGAATACGGTACCAGGTGTTTTTAGTCGAAAACAGCTCCCCGGAGGAGGCAGAAGAAGCCTTCAGCAAATATCTGAACTTCCTCAAAACTGAAGGAGAGATTATCTCCCACGAAAAGAAGTCCGATTATCAGAAAATGAGGACAAAAAACAGAAAAAAGGTGGTCATCTTTCAATATGGGTCTATTTTGGGCGGGGTTCTGAACTTCGGGGATTCCGCTGATGAGGATAAAATAATCGAGAAGATACTCACCAAGCTGAGGGGTCGAAATCGCTCGCAATCAGGAGGCGATAATGACAAAAAAGGTTTTAATCAACAGTCATTCCCGCTCATCGTCCATCTTCCTCACCGTGCTCCTGTTCCTGCTGTTAGCCTTTATGCTGCTGGGGGGAAACGCTAACAACCCCAGGATGCTGGCTGCCAGCGGGGTGTATCTTATCTTCCTGACCATATTGACCTACTTACTCTTCCGCACGGGGCGAATTGCCCGTTACCGCTCCATTTTCTTCTCCACATTTGCCATAGGATTTGTCATATCTTTTATTCCCCAGATGCTGGAGATGAGGGGAAACATCGGATTAACTGCCCAGGACATGGCCAATCTCGATGTCCCCCTTTGCCACATGACCATCCCCATGCTGCTTATTCCCGGGGCTGTTTATGGAGTTCTCATCTTCCCCACCCGGCTCTTTTCCGAACTCGGCTTCTTCCCCATGCTTTTCCTCTGGCTGGGAGCGACCGTAGTTCTGGGGAAAGGCTGGTGCAGCTGGGGCTGTTTCTACGGCGGTCTGGACGAGTTCTTCTCCAAGCTGTCTCCTAAAAGGAGAATATCGTCCAAAAAATTCAATTACACCTGGCGATTTTTCCCCTTTGCCCTGCTGCTGGTGATAGTTATCTGGGCTTTCCTTGCGCTGGAGCCTGTGTACTGCACCTGGCTCTGCCCTTTTAAAGCAGTGACCGAATATGCGAAACCGGTTGACTGGCTGACATGGCTTCAAACCGGTATCTTCATCACCATATTTCTGGGGCTGGTGGTTGCCCTGCCCCTGCTGATGAAGAGGAGAACCCAGTGCGGGCTGTTCTGTCCCATTGGTGCATTTCAGTCCGTGGTGGGGCTGGTAAACCCCTACCGGGTTCGCATAGACCGGGAGAAATGCGACCAGTGCGGAGCCTGCATCGGTCAGTGCCCCACCTTCTCTATCACCAAAGAGACTCTGGCCAAACATAAGGTGTCCATCACCTGCGCCCGGTGCGGGCGCTGCATGGAGATCTGCCCCAGAAATGCGGTTCAATTATCATTGGTAGGAGTTCCCCTGAAAGGTCATTCCGCATCCACAAGCGGAAGTCTATTCAAGGAGGTGTTTCGTCCCGACACCTTTTTTGTTTTTGGAGCCCTCCTTTTTGGGGGCATTTTCTCTAACGGCTTTGTGGCTGGCTCTCTGCTGAGGATCATCAATCTCATTCAGACAGGCTCTCTTGTTTTTCAATAGGAGAAGTTGATGGAAAATAAAAGGAAAATATCGACCAGGATGCGCATCACGGTGATGTATCTCGTTGCCATCCTTCTGATTATTCTGGTTCCCCTTATCTTTATCTCTTTTGGCTCGGGGATTGTGCAAAAGCTCGGCAAAAAGATACCCATCAAAGAAGGGACCTTTGACCCGGAGACTGGAGGGCTGATATTGGATAAATCCGAACGCTGAGCATCATAATGCTGGAGCCTGTAATAAGAGCCTTTTTGCTGGGTCTCTCTACCGGCGCCCTGTGTCTGGGCTATTGCTCCCCGGTTTTTGTTCCCCTGATGTTAGCAGAGCAAAGGGAGGGTTTTTACGGAAAGCTAATCCCCTTTCTGCAGTTCACACTCGGCAGATTCACCGCTTATATGACTTTCGGGCTTATGGTGGGATGGGCGGGCAGCCTGGTGGTGGAAAAGGTGCCCCGTCTTTTTATCGGCTTGTCATTTATAGGGTTGACTATTCTTATGTTTCTCTACGGATTAAAAGGAGGGTTCCCCAATCTGCAGCTCTGTGGAGTTATCTCTCCCCTTCTTCGTCGGATAAAGATACCCTTTGTCTTTGGTCTGTTTATGGGGTTTAACCTTTGCCCGCCATTTTTACTGGCTTTTACCGATGTTTTCGTCTCCGGGGAGATATATTATGGTCTGACTTTCTTCCTGGTATTTTTTCTGGTAACCTCTCTGTTTCTCTTTCCCCTCATTTTCCTGGGCTATCTTTCTGCGCTTCCATCACTTCGAAAGGTGGCTCAGTTAGCCGCCCTTATCATCAGCGTAATCTATCTCTTCCTCGGCGTAACTCAACTCCTCTCCTGAGCCTTCCGCAAACAAACAGCACTACCCGTCTCTCGCGGGTTTTCATAAGAAAATTACCCGCACCACGCTGGCAGTGATATAGTGGCTTTGCTTACCTGTTTGAAAATCGCAGCCGCTTTGACGGATGCGCTATCAGTATCACTCAACCGCAGCCAGTTTGACCTCTCCCTGGGTATTTACTCCACCGAAGGCTTTGAAGCTGCGGATAATGGTACCATTCGCTTTGAAGAGCTTGACCCAGGAGCCCCCTCCTTCACCATGAGCACAGATTATCTCATCAATGTCATCGTCATCTATATCAGTAGCGGCTATCTCCACATCACCGTAAGGGTTGCCACCAAACCCAAAGGCTAAGAATTGCTTGATTAAGGTGCCATCCTTTTCAAACAGCCTGATCATGTTTCCCCCGTTGTAGCCGGTGGAGGCGGCGATCTCCAAATCAGCGTCGGCATCAAAGTTCCCCACTGCCACATGCACCTCGCCGCCGGGGTTATCAGCAACCTCAAATGCCACGAAGGAGCGGACAACGGTTCCATCACAGCTGAATATCTTCACCCGGGAGCTGCCGTCATTTCCCATACCGGCTATTATCTCGCAAACCCCATCGGCGTTCTCCAGGTCACCTACGGCCACATGAACCTCGCCCTGAGCATTGGCAGCACCGAAGGTTTTGAAGCTAGTGATGGGAGTTCCATTGATTTCGAAGGTCTTCACCCACGACTGCCCTCCATCACCCTGGGCTACGGCTATCTCCATAGAGGCGTCAGCATCAAAATTACCTATAGCCAGATGAACCTCACCTTGAGCATTTGCAGCACCGAAGGCCTTGAAAGTGCTGATCCGTGAGCCGCTTACCTCAAAGAACTTGACCCAGGACTTTCCACCCTCGCCGTGTCCGGCGGCAATCTCATCTACACCATCCCCATCCACATCACCACCAGCCAGCTGTACTTCCCCGCGGGTATTAGCCCCTCCGAATGCTTTAAATGTGCTGAGGCTAATCCCGGTGGTAGAAAAAAACTTCACCCACCCCTTACCATCTAATCCATGACCGCATACAATACGCAATACTACTGCCTGAAGGGTGTGCACAAAGCCCGCCTTCATGATGTAGTTTGTGCTTGACGACTCCCCCACCGGCGAGGGCTGACCAACGGCGTCCGTCACCTGATAATTGGTGGAAGATGAAGCCCCACCGGCATTATCAATCACATCCGAGGTCATCTGAAAATTGCTGCTGATGGAGAGGGCGAAGACCACCGCCCCCACCAGCAAGGGGAGACCGATAAGCAGAAGCATTTTTACACTTGGTCGTTTTTTTAATAAAGCCATGATTTATCTCCTCTCATCCTTATACCATTTTTTATGCTTGCTGACAAGTACATTAAGGTTACCGGCGTTGGGGCTGCTTGAGTTTGTCTGCTTTTTTCTCTTTGGGGAGATTTAATAGTTCTGCGGGTGACTGTTCAGGCTCGGTGAACTCCTCAAACCTCACCTCCTCATAGCCCCTGCGCTTGGCGACAATGCGGTAGTCAAAGCTGATACTGGAGGTGCCGCCCCCCTGCTCCCGCACCTCAAAGGAGTCTTTATCCTGCCTTGCAATGTATAAACCATTGCAGTCTCCGTTGGGGATAGGGAAGACGAAGTAGGCTATCTCGGTATTCGCCGCCTGGGTAAAGACACTCTCTAACTGCA
>NJBL01000091.1 GCA_005223145.1 bacterium (candidate division B38) B3_B38
GGAATTTTGCACCTGCGAGGGTTTGTTGAGGAGGGCGGTCTCTTCATCCCCATCACCACCAATGCCAGCCTCCCTATCGATTACGGAATGGTGGAAAGCGTGATGGTGGTCAAACCCGAGAAGCTGAAGACACAGGGAGCGGTGTTTAATGCCCGGGTAACTGACATCCAGAGCCCCATTATCTACGGGTATGGAAGGAATTTAGGGGTCTACTTCGGCGGCTCGCCGGTGCTGGATGCGGGCGTCAAAGCGGTGTTAGGGGACCTGGCTGAAGAGATGATGGGTGCGTCTGGTGCAGAGGTGAAAGGACGTCCCAGCGGAAGGGGGAGCCTTAAAGACCCCGATGTCATCCAGGGGAGACCCCACAAGCCCCCCAAGGTCAGAGGGGCAGGGACAGGAATACCGGAGGAATACAGGGAGATTTTCAAGTTATATATGCCCCCGGATTTGAATACCATTCGGGTAGTCATGCGATTCGACCGCAAGGATAAGCTCCTGATCAGCGGCATGCTCGGCGGAGCCGAGGAGTTGGAAAACCGACCGGCAGTGGTGGATGTCCCCGTAGGGAAGGGGCATATCGTCTTGTTCGCCATCAATCCCATGTGGCGATTTGAGACCCACGGGAGCTTCTTCCTTCTCTTCAATGCGGCACTTAACTATCAGCATTTAGATGCCGGAAGACCAAAGCCCAAACCCGCTGGTGAGCCTAAAAACTAAGACATCAATAGGTAGAACCATCCCCTTGCAATTAAGGAGGTGGGCTTGAAATGAGCGGTTAAGCATTAAAAACCGATTGACTTGTCCAATGGAATAAATTAAGATGGTTCTCAAAATTAAGTAGGAGGTGCAGAATGAAAAAGTATCTCTCATCAGCGGTTTTAATCATTTTACTCACAGGTTTAACCTCAGGAGTCCTCCTCTCTCAGACAGCGCAGGATGTGCTGGAGAAGATGATAGATGCGCAAGGTGGTCGGGAAGCACTGGGGAAAATAAAGGACACCACCACGCATGCGACCATAGAGATGATGCAGATGGGGATGACCGGCACGGTAACTATGTATCAGAAAGAACCCAACAAGATTCGCATGGAAACCGAGATGATGGGGATGATGATGACCCAGGCCTTCGATGGGCAGACCGCGTGGATGGACAATCCTCAAACCGGAGTGCAGAAGGTGTCGGAAGAGATAGCAGCTGAGTTCAAGCGCGAGGCGCTTGGTAACGACTCCCTCCTTCATCCTGAGAAATATGGCATCACTTACGAGTATAAAGGGAAAGCAAAAGAGGACGACAAAGACTGCCATTTGCTGGAGTTGACCTATGAGGATGGTCACAAGGCAACGATGTTCCTGGACGCTTCTACCTATCTCCTTTACAAGATGAAAACTACTGGCTTGAACCAGGCAGGGGCGGAAGTCGATGTGGAGAACATCTTATCCGACTACAAAAAAGTGGGTGAGATTATGGTATCCTTCTCCATCCTCGTCAAGCAGGGTGGAGAAGAGGGAGTGAGAATTACCGTAACCGAGGTCGAGTACAACACCGGGCTGGAGGATTCGTTATTCGCAATGCCAGAATAGTAAAGCTCTTGCCTCGCTCCTGAGAAAACAAACCGGTAGCCCCTGGGAAAATCATCACTTAATCCAGGCTAAAGGGGGAATGTCATCTTATGTATAAAGATGACTCGCCAGGGGCTCAATTAACACTCACAAAAGGGGAAACCGATGAAAAGGTGTATTCTTTTCACCTCTCTTATTATCTTCTCATTTCTGCTCACCCCTCTTGTTGCGCAGGAGCCCTATAAGCTTCCGCCCAAAGAGGTGGTGGAGATTGTGGATGCTCCGCCTACACCAATGGCGGAGGTCAGCCCGAAGGGAGACCTCATGCTGCTGGTGGAATACAATTATATGCCCTCCATTAAGCACATGGCTCAGCCCATGCTGCGGCTGGCGGGGTTGAGGATTACTCCCAAAACCAACATCCGACAGACAACGGTCTTTTACACCGGGCTGGTGCTTCTGCAATTGGACAGTGGACAGACCCGACGCATTCCTCTGCCAGAAGGGGGGGAGTTCGGATTTCCAGAGTGGTCTCACGATGGGAAGTGGCTGGCTTTTATCCGCTATCTGGATGATGGTGTGGAGCTGTGGGTGGTAGATGTCGCCAAGGGGGAGGCTAAGGCGGTGACCCCTCCGATGGTCAATGCTGTGGGCGATGGATTCTTATGGATGCCCGATAACCGGCATCTCCTGGTCAGCATGATACCCGAAGGTCGCGGCCCAGCCCCCGATGCACCCGCTGTCCCCGTGGGTCCCATAGTGCAGGAGACCGCGGGCAAGTTCGCCCCAGTGAGGACTTACCAGGACCTGCTGACCTCTCCCTATGATGAAGAGCTCTTCGATTATTACGCCACCGCTCAGCTTATGGTGCTGGATGTGGAGACCGGCAGCAGCCGCCCGCTCGGCTCTCTGGGTGTCTATATCGACATCTCACCTTCCCCCAACGGGGAGTTCCTGCTGGTCGAAAAAGTGGAGCACCCTGACTCGTACAGCGTCCCCGTCTACCGCTTCGCTCATTCTATTGAAGTCTGGAATATGAAGGGGAAGATGGTCCACCTGGTGGCTGACCTTCCGGTGGCAGATGAGGTTCCTATTGGAGGTGTGGTTACCGGTCCTCGCTCGGTTTATTGGAGACCCCTCCAGCCTGCCACCCTGGTGTGGGCTGAGGCGCTGGATGAGGGCAACCCCAAGAAAGATGTTCCCCATCGGGACAGGCTTATGATGGTCTCTGCTCCTTTTGAAGACGAGCCGAAGGAAGTATTCAAAGTACAGCAGCGCTATGCGGGAACTCGCTGGTTAGCCACCGAAGGGGAAGCCCTGGTGATTGAATACGAATGGACGAGACGATGGCGCACCACCAGGCTGGTCAACTTTGACGACCCATCGGTAGAGCCTAAGGTGGTCTTCGACCTCAGCAGCCAGGACCGGTATGGGGACCCAGGCTCCCCGATTTCCAGAACCACTCCCGCCGGTGAGCGAATCCTCCTCCAGGATGGCGACTGGCTTTACCTGTCGGGTCGAGGTTCATCACCAGAGGGGGACCGTCCCTTCCTCGACCGGATGAACATCAGAACCTTGAAGAAGGAGCGGATCTTTCAGTGCGGGCCAACCAGCTACGAGACCTTTATCACCTTTGTCGGAGACGACTGGGGTCGGGTGGTCACCCGCTATGAATCGAAGACCGAGCCCCCCAACTACTTTCGGCGTAACCTCAAGAGCGACCAGCGGGTGGCATTGACCGACTTCAAAGACCCTGCTCCCCAGCTCACCGGGATGAAGAAGCAGCTCGTCAAGTATCAAAGGGATGATGGGGTACCTCTATCAGGCACGCTCTACCTGCCGCCAGATTATAAAGAAGGGGAACGGCTTCCTCTGGTTGTCTGGGCTTACCCATTGGAATACAGCGATGTTAAAACCGCCGGGCAGGTGCGAGGCTCACCCAATCGGTTCACCTTCTTCAGAGGGTATTCTCAGCTCTTCTTCGTAACCCAGGGCTATGCCGTGTTGGACGGCGCCCAGATGCCGGTCATCGGTGATCCCGAGACCATGAACGAGACATTTGTCCAGCAGATTGTGGCTAATGCCAAAGCGGCTATTGACAAGCTGGATTCTATGGGGATAATCGACCCCCAGCGGGTTGGGGTTGGCGGGCACAGCTATGGTGCGTTTATGACCGCTAACCTTCTGGCTCACTGCGACCTTTTCGCCGCTGGTATTGCCCGCAGTGGAGCCTACAACCGCACCCTGACACCCTTTGGCTTCCAGAGCGAACGCCGCACCCTGTGGCAGGCTCCTGACCTCTACTTCAAGGTCTCACCCTTTATGCATGCCCATAAGATCAACGAGCCCATTCTTCTGATCCACGGCGAGGTGGACAACAACTCGGGCACCTTCCCCATCCAGTCCAAACGCCTCTACCACGCCATCAAGGGGCATGGTGCTACTGCGCGTTTTGTGTTGCTGCCTCACGAAAGCCACGGCTATCGCGCCCGGGAATCGGTGCTCCATGTGCTGGCGGAGATGTTCGAGTGGTTTGATAAGTATGTGAAGAAAAAGTAGCTGGCAAAAAGGTGGTTATCAGCAAACTTTATTGCTCCGCCAAGCGTTTTATAATTAATAAGGCACGCGGACAAAAACGTCTGCATGGGGAGTAATCATCAGAGAGAAAGGAGCTCAATAGAAATATATATAATTCTCCGCTAAGTAAAGAAGAGAGGTATCCCTTATGAGATTTCTCACCTAAGGGATAACAAGGGGAAGAAATATTAATAATTAAGAGATGGAGGTTTGTAAAGATGCGTAGGTTAATTTTATCTGTGGTGATATGTTTTATTTGCGCTACGGTCATTCTGGCTAGCGATGAGACATTACTGCTTCGGCAGCCCACCATCAATGGCAAGGACATTGTTTTTGTCTATGGTGGGGACCTGTGGACCATGCCCAGTAGTGGAGGAGAAGCCCGTCGCCTCACCACTCACCCCGGGCTGGAGTTGTGGCCGAAATACTCCCCCGATGGTCGCTACATCGCCTTCTCCGGTCAGTATGACGGCAATACTGATGTCTTTGTAATCCCTGCCGAAGGGGGAGCGCCCAAACGGCTCACCTATCATCCCGCCGCCGATTGGATAGATGGGTGGACACCTGATGGGAATCGGGTTGTGTTCATTTCAGGGCGCTTTAGCTATAGTCGCTTCTATAAGCTTTATTCGGTTGGTATAGGTGGCGGTCTTCCGGAAGCCCTCCCCATGCCTATGGCCTACATGTCGTCTTATTCGCCTGATGGAAGCCAGATAGCCTATACCCCTCTGCCGAGGGCCTTCATCACCTGGAAGCAATACCGCGGAGGTCGAACCACTCCCATCTGGCTGTTCAAATTTGCTGATAACTCCATTAAAGAGGTACCCCACCAGAATGCCAGCGATACCTTTCCCATGTGGATGGGCGACACCGTCTACTTCCTGTCCGACCGTGAGGGGACGATGAACCTTTTCTCTTACGACATAAAATCCGAACAGGTCAAGCGGCTCACCAACCACACAACTTTTGACATTAGAACGGCATCAGCGGGGGGCGGGATTATTGCTTATGAGTGCGGTGGAGGTCTCTATGTTTTTGACCCTGCCTCAGGGAAGGCAGAGAAGCTCAACGTCCAGGTGCCCGCCGAATTAATCAATCTCCGCCCCAGATACATCAAGGTTGATAAGCAGATTCAGAGCCTTGACCTCTCTGCCACCGGCGCCAGGGCTGCCTTTGAAGCCCATGGGGAGATTCTCACTGTTCCCGCTAAGAAGGGCGATGTGCGCAACTTGAATAATTCTCCCGGGGCGTGTGACCGTTACCCCGCCTGGTCGCCCGACGGGCAGTCCATCGCCTACTTCTCCGATGCTTCCGGGGAGTACGAGCTGTATATTGTCGACCAGAAAGCAGCCGGAAAGCCGACCCGAATTAACCTTGGCAAGCAAAACTTTTACTACTCACCTATCTGGTCCCCCGATGGCAAAAAGCTGCTCTATACCGATAAGCACCTCCACATTTACTATATTGACCTTGAGAAGAAGGAGCCTGTGCTGGTGGATACCGATACCTACTCCCACCCCGAGCGGTGGCTGAACCCTGCATGGTCGCCAGACAGCAAGTGGATAGCCTATGCCAAGCAACTGGACAATCATTTGCGGGCTATCTTCCTTTACTCCTTAGAAAAAGGAAAAGCTTATCAGGTCACCGATGGGATGAGTTATGCCATCTCCCCTGTATTCGACCGCAACGGCAAATACCTCTACTTTGCCGCCAGCACCAATATTGGGCTTACCACCGGATGGTTGGACCTCACCTCCTACGAGCGTAAGGTCACCAGTAGTATCTATGCTGCCGTCTTGCGAAAGGAACTCCCCTCGCCCTTTGCTCCAGAAAGCGATGAAGAGAAGGAAGAGGTAGAAAAAGAGAAAAAGGAGGAGCCAGAAGAAAAGGCTGCGGAAAAGAAGGAAGAGGAAGCTGAGTTCCGCATCGACCTGGAGAATCTCGACCAGCGCATCCTGGCCCTTCCGGTGCCCGCGGGGCTATATTTCCAGCTATTTCCTGGTGAAGAGGGGATTCTTTTCTACCTCGAGGTTTACGAACTCGGGAGACGGAAATATAAATTGCACCGCTTTGATATGAAGGAGCGGGAAGCAAAGCTATTCCTGGACAGCATCAACGCCTTCGACATCTCCCACGATGGCAAGAAGATTCTCTATGCCTCGGAGGAGGTCTGGGGGATTGTGAACTCCTCCGGGAAAGTCAAGATAGGAGATGGTAAGATAAATACCGCCGCTATGGAGGTGCGCATCAATCCCAGAGCTGAGTGGAAACAGATGCTCCACGAAGCGTGGCGCATCAACCGGGATTTCTTCTACGACCCCGGGATGCACGGTGTGGATTGGCCGAAGATGTATGACCGCTATGCCGCCTTCCTTCCCTATGTCGCCCATCGGTCGGACCTGAACTTCCTCATCGGGGAGATGATCGGCGAGCTCCAGGTGGGACATGCCTATGTTGGCGGCGGGGAATACCCCGAGGTGGAAAGGGTCCCCGGAGGACTCCTGGGAGCCGACTACGAGATTGTTGAGGGGAAATATCGCATCAAGAAGGTTTACAGCGGTCTGAACTGGAACCCCGGCCTCAGAGCGCCTCTCACCGAGCCGGGAGTCAATGTCAAGGAGGGAGAATATATCCTACGGGTCAACGGCAGAGAGCTCAAAGCCCCCACTAACATCTACAGCATGTTTGAGAAGACCGCCGGGAAGATGGTGACCCTGACCGTCAACTCCAGGCCAGTGCAGGAGGGGAGCAGAACAGTAACTGTGGTTCCTATCGCTAACGAGACCTCCCTGCGTAACCGCGATTGGGTTGAAGGCAACCGCAAGCTGGTGGACAAGCTATCCAACGGACGGGTGGGCTATGTCTATCTGCCCAATACAGCGGGAGCGGGCTATACCTACTTCAACCGATACTACTTCTCCCAGCTCGGCAAAGAGGGCCTGGTGGTGGACGAGCGCTTCAACGGCGGCGGACAGGCTGCCGATTACATTGTGGATATGCTCGACCGCCCGCTGTTGAACTACTGGGCCACCCGCGATGGGAAGGACTTCCCCACCCCAACGGGGTCTATCTTCGGTCCCAAGGCGATGATAATCAACGAGTATGCCGGCTCCGGAGGCGATGCCCTGCCGTGGTACTTCAGGCACCGGGAGCTGGGTCCTCTGGTTGGCAAACGAACCTGGGGAGGCTTGATCGGCATCTACGATTATCCCCCGCTGATGGACGGCGGATATGTGACCGCGCCGCGGGTAGCCTTCTGGAACCCGGAGGGCAAATGGGATGTGGAGAATATTGGGGTGTATCCCGACATCGAGGTGGAAATGACCCCCGCCGAGGTGATTGCCGGCAAAGACCCACAGCTGGAGAAGACGGTAGAGGTGGTGTTGGAAGCCATCCAGAAGCAGCCCTTCAAAAAGCCACCCCGACCACCATACCCGATAAAGAAATACCAGGGGTGCAGCATCCAACTCGAGCATAGCGGGATAAGCTGGCAAATATAAGTGCCCGCTTTGAAAGTCCTGGCGT
>NJBL01000092.1 GCA_005223145.1 bacterium (candidate division B38) B3_B38
AGCAAAAGGAGCAATCCCTTCCTCAGCTAAAATTCGCTCTTTGGCCTTCTTTTCTGGGAGATGGACTTCCGTAAAAACGGACCTAGCCATTTCCAAATACAATTGGGTTAAACGAAAATTTATATTCAAAATATCCATTTATTTCCTCTTATGGTTTTTAGATAACTCTTAACACGTTCATATCTGAATTGATTCGGATATCCTTCCAATTTGAGTGTATATTATAAGTAACTGGCACATAACTCGTCAAGAGATAGGTTTTAATTTAAAATTGAATCAATCTTTGTGTATGAAAGGAAGCTTAAACAAAAAGAGTTTTGAGAACTCTGTTGACCAGCTTTACCCATTCAGGGAGCTCATATAGCTCTTTCTCTTTCTGATTCATGGGAGAGAATTGAAATGCTTAATAAAATGGTTTGTGAAAAAAGTGTGCGATTAATGCATATAAGCGGGGAGTTGTGTGCTTATTAGAATTTCAATTAACATTTCCGGTGTTTGTGAAGTCCGCCGAAGGCGAATTTGAGCAAAGGACGATAGGTCGTAGCCGGCAACATGGTGTTAAGCGCCGTCATGGGCTTAACTTATTACCTATACTCCTTTCGGAAATTCGATTTCCCGATGAAGTCTCTTGAACTTCATCTTCATGGAACATAGTGAGGTATAATGTAAAAAAGAATTATTCCAACGACGAGTCAGCTTATCACAAATAAAAACTCATTACCTTCTCATTATTTAGAAATCTTTCATCTTAGCCTCGAAAAAGAAGTGGGACAAAAAGGAAAGCCCACAAGTTTCCGAGTGCATGCATGAGATAACCTGGATAGATGTTGTCATAGTACATAAAAAGAAAGATTGGAAGAATTGCCCAGAGGGTTATAAAGATCATTCCGGCTATACCAAAAGGAATATGGATAACAGCAAAAAATAAAAGGGCCAAAATCCCCACTACCCACTTGTTCGTAATCTTTTGTTGAGCAACTTTTATCAAAAATCCACGAAAGAGAATCTCCTCTCCCAGTGGACCAATCACCGAACAGGCAAGAACGGCTACCAAAACATCAGCTACATTTTTTATGGTGTAGTCAATACCCTTCATCTCAACATGCAATGCTTTGTTAATGAGCATAGAAATTGGAAAGATGACAAACATACCTATGGCAAGGAATAACAGACCTATAAGCATCATATTTTTGTTGGGTCTTTTGAAACCAATATCGCTCATTTTCCATCCTCTGGTTTTAAGAATAGATACTACAATCGCCACGACCAAACAAACGAATATTACATATACAACGAAACCTATTGGAAATTTCTTTTCTAAATGGATTCCGAAGTAGGGCAGGGTTCGATAGGTTAAACTTGTCAGGATACTAGCCAAAAACACGAGTAATAAACTATATATAGGAATAAACCTTTTATTTTGGGGTTTCATAGTTTATCTCCTTCTCGATGGCTCTTAACTCGTTCATATCCGAAGTATTTCGACTATGCTTCCTTGAGGAATCATCTTTCATTCTTATCTCTTTTTTATATTATACCGAAACTATCCATAGTTCAAGTTAAAACAATCGTTATAGACCATCCGACTAACTCTTATTTTATCATAATTCAGAAGAACTCAATCAGAAATTCTGAAAAGCTTACCCTTCCCCCTCACCAGAACTCTATTGCACTGAACCAACTCCAGCCCAATTAATTTATTCACATACAATGCTATAAATAAAGTAGCTTTAATTAACTAATTATTTTCTTCCCCTTCTATTGCTCCACTGAAATAAAGCTAATCAGCCTTTTCTCTTGGTTACTTTTTTCCTTAGCTTCTTCTGGGAGCTTAAGATATTTGTTGAACCATTTGACTATCCGATTAAGCCGGTCGAGCTGGTGGTCGGGGCGGCGAACTCCATGGGACTCTCCGGGATAGATGACCAACTCGGTTTCCAGCCCTAACTTTTTCAGGCTGAGATACATCTGCTCCGATTGAGGCAGGGGGCAGCGGTAATCGTTTTGCCCGCACATAAAGAGTGTGGAAGTTTTCACCTTCTCCACATCAAAAATGGGAGATATCTTTTTATAAAGCTCAAAGTTTTCCCAGGGAAGCCCCAGCTCGGTCTCCCACCATATATGCAGGTCGTCGTAACCATAGCAGCTAAAATAGTCAGATTCGCTGGCTCCGGAAACAGCAGCCTGGAAGCGGTTGGTGCGGGTTATGGCATAATTGGTCATTATTCCGCCGTAGCTCCAGCCGGAAACCCCCAGCTTCTCAGAGTCCACATAACCCTGCTTAATCACATAATCGACTCCAGCCATCACATCCTTTAAATCCTTATTACCCCAATCAGCCCATATAGCCCGACAGAAGGGCTCACCATAGCCGGTGCTCCCCCGGGGATTGGTATAGAGCACCACATAGCCCTCGGCTGCCAGCAGCTGAAATTCGTGGTTAAAGGAGGTGCTGTATTGCGCCTGGGGACCGCCGTGAGCCTTGACAACCATAGGATATTTCTTGTCTGGCTGAAAATCCACTGGCTTAATCACCCAGCCCTCTATCTCCTGCCCGTCAAAGCTCTTATAGTGGATATTCTCCGGCTGGCTGAGCTTGAGCTCGGCTAATATCTCATCGTTGACCGAGGTAAGCTTCTTCAGTTCCTCGCCATCGGCTTTGGCAATATAGAGCTCGGGTGACGACATAGTATCTCCCAGCATTAACGCCAGGTATTGCCCATCTGGTGATATGATGGGGTTTCTTACCACTCGCTCCCCGGCAACCACCCGCTCTATCTCTCCTCCAGAGGATGGAATACGACAAAGGTGCAAATTTCCACTGTCTTCTAATATGAAATAGATATGCTTATCATCTTTCGACCATTCAGGTCTGCCTCCTATATTTCTGTCAAGTTTGCCGGTGAGTTTAATGGGTTCTCCTCCCTGGGCGGGCACCACCCAGAGGAAAGTAGTCCCGTATAGGTTGTTGAAATTTGTGCTTGCCACATAGGCGACATATTTGCCATCGTGCGACCAACTGGGACCAGAATCGGGTCCCACATTGGTGGTAATCTGCCTTATCTTACCGCTCTCCACCTCTACCGCCCAAATGTCAGTATTTTGGTTGGCATCGGGGTTTTCTGTGCGGTTGGACACGAAGAGAATCTCCTTACCATCTTGCGAGAAGCTGATGCTCCGCTCGTCGTATTGACCATCGGTAAGCTTTTTTGGCTCCCCTCCTTCTGCGGGGATTACCCAGATGTGGTTTCGCTTATCGTCCAGATAGCCCACCCCATCCCGCTTATGCTGCAGGCGGTTTACCACTATCACATCGGGCTTCTTTTTCTTCTCCTTTTCTTTCTCTTTCTCATCCTCCTTCTCGGGTTCAGGGTCTTTTGCTATGAAGGCTATGGTGGAGCTATCGGGCGACCAGACAAAGCTGCTCACACCATTATTCATTTTGGTCAATTGATGCGGCTCTCCACCAAGGGTGTTGAACAGCCAGACCTGGCTCTTCTCCTCCCTGCTGGAAATAAAGGCTAAATATTTGCCATCAGGCGACCAGCGGGGACTGCTGTCCCCTTTTTCGTGAGTGGTCAGCCGTATAGGCGTCCCTCCCTGGCCGGGTATCATCCAGATGTCGGAGTTGCGGCTGTTCTTTTCTTTATCTGTCACCGTCACCACATAGGCAATCCATTTGCCATCCGGCGAAAAACGAGGCTGGCTTATCCGCTTGAAATTAAAAAGGTCATCAGCCTTTATCTTCCTCTTCTCCTTTACCTCAGCAAAGCTCCATGAACAGATGAACAGAATAATCAGTGTAAAAACTAAACCTCTTTTCATTCCTGACCTCCTATAGTTTTTAAATATTAAAACTCTCCCAAAAAATTAGTCAACATTTATTTTGAGTATCTAATTTTAAATGAGATTAAAAAGAAATACAAGGACAATTCCACATTTTTGAGTCTTTATGTTTTTGAATTCTATGCCATGCTAAAAATGATATTATTTCTTTGATGACTTCCTTACTTAAAGATCAGATTTTCCCAAAATAGAATATTGGCATCGTCGGATTTTGTCTTGTTCATTCCAGCCGTAATCTGAAACATTTTTAACCGGTATCAATTTCAGTTGACATCAAATTTTTCCAGTGCTATAAGATGTGGATAGAGATAAATGAAAAAAATCAGCCAAAAATAGAAAAAGCATAATCTTAATTATTATCGGAGGTTATAGCAATGAATAGTAAAAATTTCAATCGTTTATTTCGTGTGATAGTAGTCGTTACGCTTTTTGCTGCCATCCTGGCAGAGGCATCAGGGGATAGACCCACCGACAAGTCCACCGCCACCCGCTCGATGGTTATAGCCGCCAATGGCATGGTAGCCACCAGCCAGCCCCTGGCTGCCATGGCCGGGCTGAGGATTCTTCAACAGGGCGGCAACGCCATCGATGCCGCAGTAGCCACTGCCGCAGCTCTTAATGTGGTCGAGCCAATGAGCACAGGTATCGGCGGCGATATGTTCGCCCTGGTCTGGATAGCGAAGGAGAGGAAGCTGGTGGGATTGAACGGCAGCGGGCGGGCACCCTCTGAGGCAACGCTGGAATTTTTCCAGCAGAAGGGATTTCAGAGCATACCCAGTAGAGGACCTTTTCCCATCACCGTCCCCGGGGCGCTGGATGGCTGGTGCACTTTGCTGGAAAGCTACGGCACCATGAGCTTAGCCCAGGTGCTCAGCTCGGCCATCGAGTATGCGGAGAATGGTTTTCCGGTGAGCGAGATAATCGCCACCAGCTGGCAGAGCGCGGCAGAGTCTTTGAATGAGATGCCCGGCTTCGCCGAAAACTATCTCATCGACGGCAGAGCTCCCCGGGTAGGGGAGGTCTTCAGGCAGAAGGCGCTGGCAGAGAGCTTCAGACAGATCGCCCGCCAGGGAAAGCGGGTCTTCTACGGGGGAGAAATCGGCAAAAAAATAGTGGATTTCGTCCGGGCTCAGGGTGGTCTTCTGAGCCTGAGAGACCTGGCTGAGCATCGCTCCACCTGGGTGGCGCCTTTGAGCACCAATTACCGGGGATATACGGTGTATGAATTACCTCCCAATGGTCAGGGCATTGCCGTTCTGGAGATGCTCAATATCCTTGAGGGATACGACTTAAAAT
This sequence comes from bacterium (candidate division B38) B3_B38, assembly GCA_005223145.1. Lineage (GTDB taxonomy): Bacteria > Acidobacteriota > B3-B38 > Guanabaribacteriales > B3-B38 > Guanabaribacterium. The sequence continues at coordinate 5,143 of NJBL01000092.1, forward strand.
CGCTGGGACATAACTCCGCAGATTACCTGCATCTTCTTATCGAAGCCAAGAAGTTAGCCTATGCCGACCTGCACCGCTTTATAGCCGACCCCCAGTTCAGCAAAATCCCCACAGAGACTCTCACATCCAAGGAGTATGCCGCCCAACTGAGGAAGTTGATAGATTTTAATAAAGCCGCTCAGGAAGTCCAAACCCCGCTTATGCAGGAAGCGGGAGATACCATATACCTCACCGTGGTTGATAAGGAGAGAAACTGCGTCTCATTTATCAACAGCCTCTACTCGCACTTCGGCTCCGGGCTGGTGGTGCCGGGCACCGGAATCTGCCTGCAGAATCGGGGCGCTCTCTTCTCCCTGGACCCCACTCACCCCAACCGTTTGGAACCAAGCAAGCGACCCTTCCACACCATCATTCCGGCCATGGTCTTTCGGGATAGCAAGCCCTATTTTTGCTTTGGCGTCATGGGCGGAGCCATGCAGCCCCAGGGGCATGTTCAGGTGCTGCTGAACCTGATTGATTTCGGAATGAATGTGCAGGAGGCGGGCGAGGCAGCCCGGTTCAGGCATTTTACCCGGGGAGTGGCGCTGGAATCTGATATAGATGCCCTCACCCGATACAAGCTCATCCGCAAAGGGCACCGCATCATCTGGGAGGTAGGCTGCTTCGGAGGTTATCAGGGAATCCTCATAGACCCGCAGAGCGGCGTCCTCTACGGGGGCTCCGACATCAGAAAGGACGGCTGTGCCGTGGGCTGGTAAAACATATTGGCTGGTATTTTCCGTTAAATGGTATCCTGAAAGCTCATAGAATTTTTAGAAACACTCTTAGTCCTAATAGCTCACCCGGCAGCGGAGTTTCTAAAGCGCTTCGTAAATATCCGGTCTGCGGTCCAGGAGAAAATACCTGCGAGCAAAGCATTTCTTTAGCAGACCGAAATCTATATCAGCGTAGAGGATATAATCTTCCCCTTCGGGAGCCTGAGCGATGATGCGTCCCTCAGGGTCGGTGACAAAAGATTGCCCGGCGAAGGTCACACAGTCCTCTTTGCCCACTCGATTGACCAACGCAGTAAAATATCCGTTCTGAAAAGCAGCCACCTGCAGCTCAGCCTCAAATATCCCCGGCGCCCATTCACCCACTGCCCCCGCCTGAGGCACCACCACCAGCTCGGCTCCCTTAAGCGCTAGCGCTCTCATGTATTCGGGAAAATGGCGGTCATAGCAGATGGCAACTCCAATCCGACCCGCTGCGGTATCAAACACCCCCGCCCCCAGGTCGCCCGGTGAGTAGTATCCCTGCTCGTGGAAGCAGGGCGCCTCAATGATGTGAATCATCCGCGTCTTGCCGGCAATTTTCCCATCGGCATCTATCACCGGAGAGGTATCGTAGGTCCGCTCCCCTGCTCTCTCAAAGAGATTGAGCACAATCACCACCCCCAGCTCCTTTGCCTTTTCAGAAAAGAGCTCGGTGGTGGGACCGGGAATGGGCTCGGCTGATCGGAGAGATTCTGATGAAGCGGGATGCTGGGGCAGGAAAAAGTCAAAAGCCAGCTCGCCATAGGCCACCAACTGGGCACCCCGCGAAGCCGCCTCCTCCAGGGCTTTTATCCCCCTGGTGATATTATCCTCTTTGTCTCGGGTGGCATGCTGTTGGATGAGAGCCATCCTCATTGAACTCCTCTCCTATAGATTGTTTTTACAAATTTTAGCAAGATATTTATTTCCCGCCTTTTCACATCATATTAGCAAGAATTATCTTAAGAAGACAAGCTTTTCTTTGGTTTTTAGCCTGCGTATCCATTATTTTTACAAGATAGAGAGCATTTACTAAAAATGGACTGCCATAATTTTTTTCTTGACAAATCCCAGTTGATGGTTTATTACATTTAATTAGATGGATATTTAATAACTTTATCCGTCCCATGTTAAATACCTCCTTGGGGCTCCAATGGAGCCCCTCTTTTTGTATAAAGTATTTGACTCCTTTATGTCATTAGTTCAAAATTAACATAGAATTTATAAAGTGTAAGCTCTATTTAACTTTTTAACAGTAATTGTAGTTTATAGGCGAGTGGTAGTTATGATGGAGATGGTAACCTTGATTGGTGGCATTGCTGGTATTGTATCTATTATAATGGTTATTTATGGGCTTGGTGTGAGTTTTGGTGACCTTAAAAGACGCGTTAGTGTAATTGAAGAAAAATTAATAGACCCAGTAGAATTTGGTAAGCTGCTTACTAAGGTAGATTTCTTATACGAATTTATTGTGGCAGATAAACTACGACGAAGTAAAAATAATCCTAAAAGTCTTAATGCTGAGGATAAATCAATTGAACTTCCAGAAAAGCTTGTTGATATAATAAAACAAAAAGTTTTGGAAAATTTAGACAAACAAAACTTTGAAGTAGTAGCTGAAATATTTAAAGAATTGGGGACCATAGATAGAAATCTAAGGAATCAAATTATGCATAAGCTTAC
>NJBL01000093.1 GCA_005223145.1 bacterium (candidate division B38) B3_B38
ACCCAGATTGTTTGTGGCTCCGACCGGGAAGGTTCAAAAGAAGTATACCTCATGGATTACGACGGAGACAGCCAGCGCCGCATCACCTACTTTCAGTCGATAAACCTCTTCCCGGCTATCTCTCCCGATGGAGAGACTATAGCTTTTACCTCTTACCTGGAACAGAATCCAGACCTCTATCTTTTGCGTCGTCATGGGGGGAAGATCGTCCGACTGATGGCTGATCTGGGGATGAGCACCACCCCCGACTGGTCACCCGATGGGAAAAGGCTCCTGTTCACCTCCAGCCGTGACGGAAATGCCGAAATCTACATGGTAAAAGCCGATGGGAGCAGTGTAGTTCGCCTCACCCGCAACCACTCCATCGAAACCTCACCCTGCTGGTCACCTACCGGCAGGCAGATAGCCTTCACCTCCGACAGAAGCGGCACCCCGCAAATTTACATCATGGATGCGGAGGGTACTAACATCACCCGACTGACCCGCCAGGGCAACTACAACGATACTCCGTCCTGGTCTCCCAACGGCTTAGAGATCGCCTATGCCTCGCGCGTGGGTGGCATCTTTGATATCTTCGTCATCAACCTCACCACAAGAGAGATGAGACGGCTGACCATTGACAGCGGTAGCAACGAGAGCCCCTGCTGGTCGCCTGACGGACGCCACATCGTCTTCTCCTCCAACCGCAGCGGCAGTTACCAAATTTATACCATGGACCCCGATGGCTCCAATCAGAAACGGCTGACCACCAGGGGTAACAATAGCTCCCCCCGCTGGTCGCTTTGGGGGGAGTAGGGTGAAAAAATAGGGTAAAAACAGATAAAGAGACCAAGTTTCACCAAAAGGAGGTTTCTATGCCTTGGCAGAAGAAGAAATTTTCGATTTTAGTGAGTTCTCTGCTAATTCTAATGCTGGCTTTCTCTTTCTCCTGTGCCCGAAAGGAGAAGCCGGTCAGAACCGTAGCCGAGGAGCCAGCTGAGGTCACCCCACCTGAGGAGGTAACCGAGGAGGTGAAGAAGCCAGCCACCGCCGAGGAGTGGGAAGCTGGCAAAGTGGAAAAGGCTGAGCTCACCGTAAATGATTACAACCGTATGGGTGTGCTCAAGGACATCCGCTTTGATTTTGATAAGTACAACATTAATCCCCAAGAGGCTCAAATCCTGCAGGAGGATGCCCGTTGGCTTCTGGCTAATCCGACAGTACAGGTCCTTATTGAGGGTCATTGCGATGAGCGAGGTACCAACGAGTACAACCTCGCCTTGGGGGAACGAAGGGCTCAAAGCGCCAAAGCTTACCTCATCGCACTGGGAGTCAGACCCGAGCGGTTCAAGACCATAAGCTACGGTGAGGAGATGTCCCTCGACTCCGGTCACAACGAGATCGCCTGGGCAAAAAACCGTAGAGCTCACTTCCTGATAATCTCAAAGTAAGATCTGCTCCATAGAATCTATCTGAGAGGAGGTAAGCTATATTGCGAAAAGACAAACTATTTATCACCCTCTTTCTTGTCGCTATTCTTTCGGCTGGATGTGCGAGCAACAAGGAGCTTCTCCGGATGCAGGATGATATCGACCAGATTAGAGCTGAGGTGGTGGAGCTGGAGCAGAAAGACGCCGCCGTAGATAGGGAGCTGCAGAGGCTTGAACAGGAGATAACCGGACAGATAGAGGCTATCAAGCGGAGCCAGGCGGATACTCTGATCAAAATAGACACTCTGACCACCGAAGTCCAGATCCTGAGCGAGAAGCTCGACGATACCAACTTCCGCATCTCCTCCCTCTCCCAGCAGGTGACTGGATTGCAACTCAGCCGTCCCCCTCTCACCCAATCTACGCAACCGAAGGCGGGACCACCTCCGGAGACCACCGAAGCTCCTCGGACCTCCGAGGAGACCCCCTCTTCCCCCCAGTCCCTATACAATACCGCCTATGCCGATTATCTGAGGGGAGATTACGACCTGGCTATAAACGGCTTTCAAGAATTTCTCCGCCTCTTTTCTGATTCCGAATTGGCTGATAACGCCCAGTATTGGATAGGCGAGTGCTATTACAGCCAGGGGAAGTTCAGGCAGGCGGCGAAGGAGTTTGATAAGGTAATTATCAATTTCCCGCAGGCGGATAAGCTTCCAGCCGCTCACCTGAAAAAAGCCCTCTCCTACTTTGAGCTGAATCAGATAGGTCAGGCGGTAATCCAGCTGCAGCAGCTGATCAAGGAATTCCCCACCTCCAACGAAGCCCGCATAGCACGCGAAAAGTTAGAGAGCCTGGGGCTTAGTCCCCCGCCCCAGGGAGGTAAACCATAAAACAAGAGACGGTGGGATAAATGGCGAGAAATTTTAACAGCGTTAATAAAGTGATACTGTTAGGCAGATTGGGAAAGGACCCCGAGCTGAAATATATCCCCAGTGGTGCTCCAGTGGCTAATTTCAGCATCGCTACCGATGAGGTATGGATTGATAGAAACAGCGAAAAGCAAAAACGCACCGAATGGCACCGCATTGTCGCCTGGGGAAAGCTGGCGGAGTTCTGTGGTGAGTATCTGTCAAAAGGGAGGCTGCTCTATGTAGAGGGGAGGCTTCGCAGCCGCACCTGGGAAGACCGCAACGGCAATCAGCGTACAACCACTGAAGTCAATGCTACCGATATAGTGCTTCTTGGCCGTCGCCCCGAGGAAGCTCCCGAGGAAGCCCAGCCGGAAGCCCCTGAAGAAAAAGAGATTACTGACGAGGACATCCCTTTCTAAATCCTTGCTCCAACGAGTTGAAGAGCATACACTCTTTTAAAAGGGGGTCTTCATTCTCAAAAGGAGGCGATTTTTCTTCCCCACGGGCAATAAACGGGAAGAAGCAATAGTGGGTAGGAAGGGTTAATTTGCCTTGTTCTTCTGCTTCAATAGATTCAACACAAGGAGCCCATATAATACCTGCAGTGCCAGAAAGTAGTTCTCCCTCCCTAATAAGGATATAATTCCCTCTAAATTCCTATTTCCGTCAATCTTGGTGACTATAAGGTCGACCATCTCATTGTAAGAGAGGAGCCTATACCCCGCCATAAAATTATCACTCAGCTGGAATACAACCGAAGGGTCTCCTACCTGCTTTTCAAACCATTGTCTATCCTTTATCTGGAAAATCCCGTTGAATATCAGCTGGATAGCATTAAGGGGGAGCTTAGGCAGCCTTTTGGGGAGCTCTCCCTTGTATATCCAATAGGAGCCTTCCTTCCACTGAAAGGTGCTCAGGAGGATCTCGGCAACCTGTCGCTTAGCTCCCAACAGGAGCTCAGTTTTTTCAATAAAGCCAAGCCTCAGCAGCACCTGTGCTAAAGTGTGGCTATTGTCAACCATCTGCTGAGCCGCCTTGAGCTGTTTCTCTGTCAGCTTCCCTTGATTTATGAGAAGCTTCCCCAGCCGAAGCCTCTCCTCATTTGAATGAGCAAAGATTATCCTCCCATCCTGAAAATAGATAGCTTTCTTGACCCTGTCGTGGGCTAACACCAGCTCCCCGGTAAACCTTTTCTCTATAAGGTAGAGGAGGAGATGGGAAAAAAGATAATTGTCAAACCGACCCTTTTCGATAAGCTCTGGCATTACAGTCTTCATTATGACCGAAGAGGAGAGGGCTACAATGCAAACATCCCTTCCCCAAAAAGTGAGACTTCATCCTTTCCATTAGAGAAAGAATGATTCCTTTATTTTATAAATCTCAAAGGAAAGTAGAAAAAACCCGAGCAGAGTATAAGCCGGATTCTGTCCCCCCGGAAAGGGGTGATGGTCATTTGTCTATCGGTGTCAATTGCTCAACACCTCTTGCGACCTACCCGGAAACATCGTGCGGGCCACACTAAAGCGTTTCCCTATTTGGTCTTGCTCCGTGTGGGGTTTGCCCTGCCTCCAGCATCACTGCTGGAGCGGTGAGCTCTTACCTCGCCTTTTCACCCTTACCCTGAGGATTATCTCAGGGCGGTATATTTTCTGTGGCACTTTCCTTGGAGTCACCTCCACTGGGTATTACCCAGCACACTGCCCTGCGGAGTCCGGACTTTCCTCTGATGCCTCAGGGGCAACAGCGACCATCTGCTCTACTCGGGCTCATTTTTAATTATAAATCATTTTCCCCTGGCTTGCAAGAGGAAATCGATTTATATCCTTCACCCTCCTCTCTGCGCCCTGCCTTCTGGGTCAGGGCGAGTCTTGTCTTGAGGGGAAAGGAGACCGTAGCGCTTCATCTTCTTATAGAGATTGCTCCGGGGGGTCCCTATTGCTCTGGCAGTCTGTAGAATGTTCCAGTTGTTCTCCCTGAGCTTGGCCAGCAAGAATTCACGCTCGGAAGCCCCTTTAAATTCTTTAAGGGTATTATACCCTCCAAAACTGCGCGGTGAGAGCTCCGTCCCCTGGAGTATATTCTCAGGAAGTTCATCCATACCTATCAACTCACCGGGGGACATGATGATCAATCTCTCCACGGTGTTCTGCAACTCCCTGACGTTACCTGGCCAGTTGTATTTTATAAAGTGAGCCATCAGCTCATTAGTAAACTTTTTCTCCTTGAAGTTATTACTCCGGCAGTAAGTCTTGGTGAAATATTTAACCAGCAGGGGGATGTCCTCCTTCCGCTCCCTCAGGGGTGGGACATATATCGGTATAACATTAAGCCGGAAGTAGAGGTCCTGCCGGAACAACCTCTTCTGAATTCGCTCCTCCAGATTCTGATTAGTGGCAGCGAGCACCCTCACATTAACCTTTATGGTCTTAGTGGAGCCTATCCGTTCCACCTCCCCCTCCTGGAGCACTCGCAGAACCTTTGACTGGGTCTTCAAGCTCATATCAGCTACCTCGTCCAGAAATATGGTCCCTCCATCCGCCTGCTCAAATTTTCCGATCTTCTTCTCTGTGGCTCCGGTAAAAGAGCCTTTCTCATGCCCGAAGAGCTCGCTTTCGATCAACTCATCGGGGATTGCCGCGCAGTTAACCTGAATAAAGGAAGCTTTGCTCTGCTCACTATTGCGGTGAGTCGCTCTGGCGATTAGCTCCTTACCGGTGCCACTCTCCCCGGTTATCAACACGGTGGCATTAGTCGGTGCTACCTTTCTGATGGTGCCCCATATCTCCTTTATGACAGGGCTCTCTCCCACCATCTCATAGCGTTGCTCAAATCTGGACTTCAGAGCAAGGTTCTCCTCTTGGAGCCTCCTCTGCTCCAAGGCATTTTTTATCACCAGCAGGAGCCTGTCACGCTCCAGAGGTTTCTCGATGAAGTTGAACGCCCCCAGCTTGGTGGCCTCCACTGCTGTGCTGATAGTCCCATGACCTGAGATAACCACCACTATAGGGGGAGCGACCAGCTTCTCCTTTAACTCCTTGAGAACCTCCAGCCCATCCATCCCGGGCATCTTTATGTCAAGCAACATAAGGTCGGGATTATGGAGCTGGGTCAGAGTCAATCCCTTCCTCCCCTCATCAGCCAACAGCACCTCATAACCTTCGTATTCGAGAATCATTCGGAGAGAGTCTCTTATACCCTCCTCGTCATCTACTACCAGTATTTTCGCTTTTGTCATCTTGCCAAAAAGGAAGGGGGCTTTACACCCCCTTCACTAAAAAATATTTTTTTACCAGCTCTTGCTTCCTCTTACCCCACTTTGACAGCGACATATCTGGAGACCATGTTCCCAAAGGAATCCACCGAACTGATGTAGAAGAGCACCGCATCCCCTTTACCCAAAGCTTCCCTCAGTAATCGGCGATATTGGCGGACATTCTCCACAGGAACCTGATTGATCTCCCTGATGACATCACCACGGCTTATGCCAGCATCAGCAGCCGGGCTTAAGGGTTGCACCTGAACCACCAGTACTCCCCTCACTTCTTCGGGGTATCCGTAGCGACGGGCTAAGCGGGAGGTCAGATTCTCCACGGAGATCCCTATCTTCCCCTCTATCTCCTCACCTTTTTCCCTTTCAGCCTCAGCCTCCTGGAGTTCGGGGCGCTCGGTTATTTTGGCTGTCAGTTCCATCACCTTGCCCTGACGGATAACTTTGATCTTGATCTTCTTCCCAGGAGGAGTCTCTGCTACAATAGTATAGAGGGTATTACGGGAATCGACCTTCTTGCCATCAAACTCCGTAATGACATCTCCCTTCTGCAGACCAGCCTCATCAGCCGGAGTCCCCTCTTGCACATCACCGACCAGAGTTCCCTCCGTTGAGGGAAACTTCATCATCTCTGCCAGCTCAGGGGTGAGCTCCTGAGGGGTGATACCCAGATAGCCGTAGGTAACCTTTCCCTTCATTAAGGCGGGTAGAATCTTCTTGGCCATATTTATGGGGATGGCAAAGCCGAGATTCTCCCTCATGGCTACAATCAGGGTGTTAATCCCGATAACCTCCCCTTTTAGATTGATCAGAGGTCCTCCACTGTTGCCTTCATTGATAGCTGCATCAGTCTGCAGGTAGTTGAAAAAAGCGACATTCTCCGCCCCCAGTGTCCTCCCCTTGGCGCTTATCACCCCTACGGTGGCTGTATGGTCCAGAGCCACCGGGTTGCCTATAGCCATAACCCACTCGCCTACACGCACCTTATCCGAGTCACCTAAAACAGCCACCGGGAGGTCTCTTTCAGCATCTATCTTGATGAGGGCTATGTCCCGCAACTGGTCGGTGCCGATGAGCTTAGCCTTGAATTCCTTGTCATCCGAGAGCTTGACCTTAATCTGGTCGGCATTCCTCACTACATGATGATTGGTCAAGATGTACCCGTCTTTGCTGATAATTAAGCCGGAGCCCGCTACCTTTCGAGCAATATCCTCCCCCGGTCTCCGCCTGAAAAAGTCTGGACCAAAGAAAAATTCTTCCATAGGGGTGGGGCGTTGGCTCAAGGACTCACCCTTAACCACAATTACACTGGTGATGTTGACCACTGCCGGGTTGACCCTGTCAACAATATCGGCGAAGTTTAAGGGGGGACTCTCCTCCGCCCCCTCTTGATAAACAGGAAGCTCCCCTTCTCTCTCTCTGAGAGCTAAGGAGGGGGGGGTTATCTCAAGGGAACCGGCAATAATCATCCCGATTAAAAGAGAGACTACCGCCGCCAGGGATACTAATAGATAGATTCTCCCTTTGTTCATCTTATGCTGTCCTCCTATAAAGGTTTACTTATATTTTTCTCTTCAAAAAGTGCATTTGGAATCATAATATTCGCTACCTTTTGCTTTTATAAAGAAACAAAGACTTTAATATATTTATACTATAACTTATATTTAATGTCAACCAAGAACCACCTCTTGCTAAATTCAACCAATCTACTTTAATAGTCATTTTTATACTAATAGATTGCCGTAAGATAAATTACACCTCCTTTTTGGAGGTTAAAAAAATAAAAGGGGAGCGGAGTCGCCCCCTGGCCTTGCTGGAGGTGGCTCCGCCATTATCTCTTTCTCAGTACATGCCTCCGGGGGGCATCCCGGGGGCAGGCATCTCCTTCTCCTTTTCGGGTATCTCGGAGACCAGGGCTTCGGTGGTGAGC
>NJBL01000094.1 GCA_005223145.1 bacterium (candidate division B38) B3_B38
TTGCCTTTATGGCGAAGTACTCCTCCGTCTCGAGGTTATAGAGCAATGTTCCCGCACAATGGCCATGTTCGTTCAGTACCAACTCAATCACTGGGACAAACTCCAAGACCCTTATATCCTCGGCCCGGTTCATCGCCTCATCCCGGAGCGTCCTCATGATCTCCGCACCCGTGATATCCGAGGCGAAATGAACCCTTTTACGGGAAGTTCCACCCAGGTGAACCAACTGAAAGCTCCCATCGGGGTTCTTGTCCAGCATTACCCCCAGGCCTTCAAGCCATTGGATCACCGTGGGGGCATCGGTGACGAGGCGATAGACCAGCTGAGGAATGTTCTTAAAATGCCCTCCACCCATGGTATCTAAATAGTGGTAGAATGGAGAATCCTTGCCCACCCTTTCCGCGGCCTGGATTCCCCCCTCTGCCATCATGGTGTTGGCATCACCGTGTCGGAGCTTGTTGGCGATGATGACCTTCGCCCCATGTTCCTGGGCCAACAGTGCGGCAGCCGTACCGGCCCCACCCCCACCAATGACCAACACGTCTGTCTCATAAGCGATCTTCGAGAGATCAATGGTGTCGGGATCGATCCGGCTCTTGGCCTCCAGGAGATCGACAATTTTATGGTAAACGGCATAGCCCTTGTTGGGCCCAACTCGAATCTCCCTCCTGGATTCCGCTTGATAATCGGGATGATATGCCCTCAGCCGCTCCTCCCTCTCCGCAAGGGTAAGGGAAGGGAACTCCTCTCCCCTGGCCTTTCGCTCCAACCTTCTCGGCCTGGTTTCCTCCACCTTCTTTATCCATTGCCTCAATTCAGGTGTGTACCCCATAATCGCTCCCCGCCATTACTTCTTATCTCATAATCCCAATCAAATTCCCGGGACCATGGGTCTTCCCTAAAATGATTGCCATCGGCAACATCCAATATTGAATTAATTATATCTCAAATGGCAAACTGTCGAGCAGTTTTCGTTCCAAATAATGGATAGCCTGTCGAGAAATTACAGAATTAGCCGAAATCCTTCAACCTTTTTCCCGAGACGAGATATGAAATCCAGCCAGGGAACCCGGGCAACACCCAGTAGGCACCTGACTTCATGACGGACGGATGCAAAGCCCTTTTAGGAAGGGGATCGGTTGGCAGAGACGAACTTCTCGATGGCTTCAAAATATTGATCCATTCCCACCACCATCAGGTCGTTGTGATTGGCATTGGGAATGATCACGAGTTCCTTCTCCTTCGCCCCTGAGGCTTTATGGAGTTGAACCCCCTCATCCACGGGAATGATATGGTCGTACTGGGAATGGATGATGAGGGTGGGAATGGAAATTGCCCGGATCTTTTTGAGGTTGAAGGACCCTCTTTCTTCCCTCGCCCCCTTGATGGAGACGCCAAATCGTGATAGGAGCCCGAAGGCATCGGCAAAACCGCTCTCAACGATCAACCCTTCCACTTCCGCTTGGTAGTGGAAGGCTAGTTCAATGGCCGATGCGCTTCCCAGGGAACGGCCCATCAAAAAGAGGGATCCCTTTGCTTCCCTTTCCCTGAGAATTTCCCTAAAACCCTGGAGAACCTTATGGGCATCGCGAATCATGCTCGTCGCGGTGGGATGTCCTCCGCTCATGCCATATCCCCGATAGTCGGCCACAAAAAGGTTGATCTTCCTCCGGTTGTATTGGGGGGCAATGGGATCGTAGTCGCTGGCAATCTCTCCGTTGCCATGGAAATAGAGGATGTTCGGGGAATCCGTATCGACCCAGTAGAACCTGCATCCGATGGATATGCCCTCATCCACTTCAATAAAATGGACCGATGCATTGGAAGTCGAGGAACTCTCCCCAAAATCCCTCCGAGGGTAGAACATGATCTGGAGCACATGGGGCTGGTCGAAAATCGAAAGGTCACTCTCATCTTTTTCCATGACAATGCGCCTCCGAATGTGGTGGTTTTACGGAGAACCGCAATATCCCGAGGTGGGACATCTCGGTTATACTGTACCGGTTTACCCTGAAAGGATTTTTCTCGTGGTTAAGCGTATCCAATTCCGCCTGAAAAATTCAAGAGAGCCATTAACTTGGCCCTCTGGCCTGCCAGATTTTCCATGACATACCATCAAAGTGAAGGTGCACAAAAAGAACCTGAAGTTGCGCTTATTCTCATGGTATACCGTAATATCCATCACCAATCATGCCCGGAACTGCCCAACTATTGAGAAACAGGCCCCTAATAATATATATTCCTCTGGGATATGAGGAAGGTCTTTTGCAAGGAATAGTAAAAAATGCAAAAGGCATCACGGCACTCTTACCATCGGGAGGTGATGGAGGCGATGGGACGGAAATCAAAAAAGGCAGGAAATTACAAGAGAATCCACCGGATGTCAATTGAGCATCCAGAGCAATTCTGGAGACGGGCTTCGGAAAACCTCCACTGGTTCAAGGAGTTCGAGAGAGTTCTGGACGATTCCAATCCTCCCTTCTACCGGTGGTTTGTAGGGGGCAAGACCAACCTCTGCTACAATGCCGTGGATAGACATGCCCTTGGGGCGAAACGCGGACAGGCTGCCGTGATCTGGGAAAGCCCCGAGACGGGGCAATCCAAAATTCTCACCTACTTCCAGCTTTACCGGGAGGTGAACCGGTTGGCTGGCGTATTGAAGAACCTCGGCATCGAGGTGGGCGATCGGGTGATCATCTATATGCCCATGGTCGCAGAAGCCCTGGTGGCCATGCTTGCATGCACCCGAATCGGAGCCATTCACTCCGTCGTCTTTGCCGGATTCAGCGTGGATTCCCTGGCCGAGAGGATTGATGACGCCAAACCCAAACTCCTGATTATTGCCGAGGCCGGCAAGAGGAAGGGAAGGGTGGTCGATTTAAAGGGCATTGTGGATAAGGCGCTCAGTACCGCCCGGTTCGCAGTGGAACGGGTGATCGTCCTCAACAGGGGCCTGGGGGAATTTTCCATCAACGAAGACAGGGACCTCCTCTGGGATAAGGCCCTTGAAGAACTGGGCCAAGATTATGTCGAGCCCGTCCCCCTTGACAGCGCACATCCCTCCTACATCCTCTACACCTCGGGGACTACCGGAAAGCCGAAAGGCGTGGTCAGGGATACGGGCGGGTATATGGTTGCCCTTCACAGCTCCATGGAGCAAATCTATGACGTTGGAGAGGGGGATGTCTACTGGTCCACCTCGGATATCGGCTGGGTCGTGGGGCACAGCTATATCGTCTACGGGCCTTTGCTCAAGGGAGTCCCTACCATTGTCTTCGAGGGAACCCCCGATTATCCCGATCCCGGCATCTGGTGGAGGGTGGTAGAGAAGTACGGTGTTACCGTAATGTTCAGCGCGCCCACCGCCCTTCGGATTTTGCGAAAGTATCCCCCGGACTGGATAAGCAACAGGGATCTGAGTTCCCTGAGGTATCTCTTTCTGGCGGGTGAACCCCTGGATGAGCCTACATGGAAATGGGCCACGGATGCCCTTGGAACCTGCATCATCGACCATTACTGGCAGACCGAAAGCGGTTGGCCGATGCTGTCCAACATGCCTGGTATCGAACTCCTCCCCATCAAGCCCGGTTCTCCCACAAAACCGGTGGTCGGATATCATCTGGAGGTCGTCAACGATGATGGGAAGAGAATTGATCCTGGGCAAAAAGGGTATTTAGTCTGTCGTCCTCCTCTCCCCCCGGGCAACCTGCTCACCCTGTGGGGGGATGACCAGCGATACCTGGAGTCCTACTGGGGACAGTTTCCGGACAAACTGCTCTATACGACAGGAGATTTTGCCATCGAGGATAGGGAGGGATATTTCTGGGTTCTGGGCAGAGCCGATGAGGTCATCAATGTGGCGGGCCATAGGTTGGGCACCAGGGAGGTCGAAGAAGTACTCTCCTCCCATCAGGCCGTGGCAGAGGTTGTCGCCGTGGGGGTGAAGGACGAATTAAAGGGACAGGCTATCGTTGCGTTTGCCGTGCTGAAGGAAGGGAAGGAGGCTTCCGAGGCAGTCAGAGGGGAACTTGTGATCCTGGTCAGGGATAAGATTGGGGCCGTGGCCGCCCCCAGGGAGGTCCACTTCGTCAGGATGTTACCCAAGACCCGAAGCGGAAAGGTCATGCGTCGGGTGATCAAGGCAGTGGCGGAGGGAATGGACATCGGCGACATCAGCACCATAGAGGACGGCGCCAGTGTGGAGGAGATCGCGAAGGCCATAGAAAGCTTTAAGGCGGAACTATCCGGGGGAACTAGGGAGATCGGATGAAAAGAGTTCTCAGTTCAGGCATGTTTATCGGACAATCTCCCTCGGGAATTGCGGAAAACCGGGCAATGGTGGAGGCCATGCGCCTTTTCCGTAGGCGTATGTGGAAATCACTTAAAAACGGCAAAAGGAGCTCTGACCAAGAATTTACCGTGTAGCTGAGCTAAAATGTGCCCCCTATAACCAAGTAACTGCAGCACCGCATAACCGCAGTACTGAAAAGCTTAGAAAAAGGACCAGCGGTGAGTTCCTTTTTCGGAGCTTTCTCATAGGTATATGATCACGCACAAGATCATCAGGGCCGTCGTACCAAGATTGATTGCCAAATTGAACCCACACAGCCTCCTCAGGATGTGCTTATCCCCGTAAGCTCCTCTCCGAAGTTCAAGATAGATCTTCCCACCCATGATATAAAGGGGGGTAATAAGGATGGCGAGTTCAGTCGGTGCCCCGGAAAAAATGCTCACCACCAGGAAAATCCAGGCCAGGAGCGTGGCCACCCCGTAAATTTGGGAGGCAAGATCCAGACCCAGACGGACCACGAGGTTTCTCTTTCCTGCCAGATTGTCTGCCCGGTAATCCGGGAATTCGTTCAACAGAATTACATTGAATATGGTGCAGCCAATTGGAATGGAGAACCAGAAGATGAGGGGGTGGAACGAGCCTGTCTGAAGATAGAAGGCTGTTGCCACGGGAAGCCAGCCAAAACAGAAACCGATTATTAGTTCTCCAAAGCCACGTTTGGCCCATCGGAAGGGAGGCGTGGAGTAATAATAGCCCGCCAGGGCTCCTGTAAGCCCTAGGGGTAAGGTCCAGGGTCCAGTTTTCAGGCCGAACTGGATAAAGATTCCTACAAGGATCGCAGCGAGAAGGGCGGCAAGGCTGGCCCTTTTGACTTGCTGAGGGGTGATTCGCTCCTTGACCACTATCCCAGACCCTCCGGAGAAGGGATTCCCGCCCTCCCATGCTATCCTCGTGTATATCATAAGCTTCCCCGGCGTAGTAGGTGGCAAGCAGGATTAAAATGAGGGCCAATAAGCCCAGCAGGAAGACTGGCCAGTTGATGGGATTTCCCAGCCGCCACGAAAGGGTTAGGCCAAGGATAAAGGGCAAGACCCCAACGCTGTGGAAAAGGGGACGTGATAGCTGGAGCCAATCCTTCCAACTCGTTTCCATAATCATATTTTGTGTGTAGTCAGGAGATTGAGAATCTGGATACTCCCAGCGCAACCATATGCGGTAGTCTCTACTGATGGATATAGATGGATGATAGGAGAAGGATACCCTTACTTCATATATTCCTGCTTCATCAATGCGGTGTAGACCTCCCTCCCTTTGCTCAGGCGTTGGAAGATGACTACCGAGGTGATGGTGGCCCTACTGACCGCGTCCACATCGCGATTGAATTCGAAAGGTTTAAGAAGAGAACGACCACTAAGGCGGCTTTTCATAGCCTCGATATCCTTTTCATTCCAAACCCTGTTGCCGAACTTCGTCAGGTGAAGGGGGATGAAGTTGGTGATCTTCGCCTCTTCATCGAAGACATAGATGAAGTGAATATCATGGCAAATATCGCAAACCGGCGGCCAGCTGACTACCTTGGCGAAGAGCTGTTTCTCCTCGCCTTTGACATTGACCTTCCCCGCATAAAGGTATTCATCTTCGGGTGGAACCCTACGGATTTCCCCAACTATTCCTCCGGGGGCGGCCATTCCAACCTTGATCTTTTTCAGTAACTCCTCATCGGGAATCGGGGGCTTCAACTTTTCGGTAGTGGGAAGAGCTACTCTTTTCCCCTCCTCGACCTTCAAATAGGCCATGTCATACTGGAAGGCCGCCTTGATTCCGTCAATGATTTCCTCTTTATTACGCCGAAAGCCCATATGGGAGTCGACTACGATCCCCCTCCCTTTCTCATCTTTCCTCACCAGGATGGTGAAAGGGGTTCTAATTCCCCCTGGCCCCCCAACGGCCTCGTAGAAATCGAAATGGGTATCGGTAACGATGGGGAAGGGGACGCGTTTTCGCTTCCGAAAAGATTCCACCTCCCTTTCATTGTTGCCAACCCCCACTCCCATCCACTTGACCTTGCCCTTCATTATTGGATCCCTTTCCACAAGATCGAAGACTTCATTATAGATGGAAGCCTGTTTCTGGCAACTGGTGCAGTAAATATTGAGAAGTTCCAACACGATGAGGTCGGCCTGGATGTCTCCAAGGATGAAGGCCTTCCCCTGGGAAAGCCCCAAATAAGTCAGATCCTGCGAAGAGGTTGGTGGGGGAAAGGTATATCGAGGAAAGAGGTCTCCAAACTTAGTCCCCTTGGTTGACTTCTTCCCCGAGGCGGATACAACGAGGATAAAGGAACAGCAAAGGAGAGCGAGAATAAGCCAAAATCGTCTTTTTCTTATCTGCGTCATGGCTTTCAACCTTCGAGATGGGTGATAGGGGTCCGTTTCTCAAAGAACAATAGCAAAACCAAAATGAGATCGTCAAGGGAGATAGCTTTTCTGGAGGTTTCTGGGTTTCGAGAGCGCTCCCTTGTCACTTCGCGCAGTGCTTCGGGGTTCAGAACCCCTCAGCAGGTCGAGGTTGAGAGGTGAGAGGTTCAGGGAGAGTCCAGTTCCCATAAGAATCGGCCGTTTAGCCTATACCTGCTCTGGACTAAGAAGAAGCTTCCTCAACTGGATGGTGACGAGATCTCTTTCGCCTATACGGCTCCTCGAATCATGGGCCTGGAGTACAAACTGAATCAACTCTGTAGGGAAAATGTCTCCCTGGATCACATCCTCTCGGAAGTCAAAAAAGGTATGGAGAGACTCGTCAAAACCCAGGAGGAGATTGGACCTCCCTTCAGCTACGCCTTCATCACCAAAGAGGGGTTTCGGCGGGTTGATTGACAGCTATTAATCGAACTGATGAGGATAACGGCGAACGACCATCTGAAACGTCGGCTCATGGGTCGGGAGAGAGTGGTCCCCATCACCACAGGAAGACTTCGCTTAGGCACCTGAGAGCAGGTTTCTACGGTGAATTCGATGGCCGGGGGGCGAAAACGGGTCTTGGTGAAGGTCATCGGGGAGTAGGGGACGCCAGCCATGCCCACTCTCGCCGGCGGGCCCGGACCCCCTCGCCGCTCAGGCGGAGTCCCGGCCAGGCTCTATCTCATCGTCGGGGCGCTGCTCATCC
>NJBL01000022.1 GCA_005223145.1 bacterium (candidate division B38) B3_B38
TAAAATCATGAATACGAAAAGCTACTCGATCCCGCCTGTGGTGCGAGCACATTCTTAGTAAGAGCCTACCAGCATAAGAAACTTATGAATAGATATAAGAAGCACGAGGATATTCTCGATACTCTATGGGGAAATGATATTGCAAAATTCCCGGCTCACCTTGCTGCAATTAACCTTGCCATCAATGACCTTGCGGTGGAAAGAAACTATCCCAACATCCTTCAGGAGGACTTTTTCAAACTTCGTGTTGGTGAGGAAGGCTTTGACTTTGAATCTGAAGAATGGAGAAAGGCTCGTAAAAGAACCCTCGGTCTTGAGGAGTTCAAGGATATATGCCCACGGTGGTTTGATGCGGTGGTGGGCAACCCACCTTATACCAGGCAAGAAGAGATAAGCGAAATCTCACCAGATGATGCTAAATATAAAGAAGGGCTTATTAAAAATGCCCTTTATTTTAACAACAAGAAGCTCGCTAATATCGGAAAAAGAGCGGGCATCCATGCCTATTTCTTTGTGCACGGCACCAAGTTTCTAAAAGATGGTGGATCTTTCGGATTTATTGTATCCAACTATTGGCTTAACGTTGATTACGGAAAAGGGCTTCAGGAATTTTTCTTAAAGAACTACAAAATCATCGCTATTATAGAGTCTAAGGTGGAGCGCTGGTTTGAAGAGGCGGACATCAACACCTGTATCATCATCCTGCAAAAATGCAAGGGTAAAAAGGAGCGGGATGAAAACCTAATTCGCTTTGTCTATCTTAAAAAACCTTTGAGATTCTTTATCCCACCTGCTCAAGATATTTGGGAGAAGCAGATTGAAAGATTAAACGCCATAGACGAACTTAAAAAAACTATATTAGCTCATAACAACTTCTATGAGAATGAGGATTTAAGAATCTTTCCAAAAAAGCAAAAAGAACTATGGGATGAAGGGACAGATCCTGAGACTGGAAAATATACCTATGCCAAATGGGGGAAATACCTCAGAGCACCGGATATATTCTTTAAAATTTTTGAGAAGGGGAGAGGCAAACTTGTCTCTCTAAAACAGGTTGCAGATGTTCGAAGTGGATGCAAGACCGGGGCTAATGAGTTTTTTTATCTTACTGAAGAGCAGATAATAAGATATGGAATTGAGCAAGAGTTCTCGATGCATAAAGATGAAAAAGGGAATTGGGTTCCGAATTATGTAGTTGAAAGCCCTTCTGACATTGAAGATTATATTGTAGATCCTGCGAAGCTTAATAAGCGAATTTTGCTTGTCCATTTGCCTAAAGAAAAACTAAAAAACAAAAAGATTTTAAATTACATATTAATGGGGGAAAGAAAAGGTTTCCATAATCGGGATACATGCAAACAGAACGGGCAAAGGAAAAATGGAAGATGGTACGATCTTGATGAAATCACGACTAATCTTATGTGCCCAGAGTATACGAGAGAAAGATTGGTCGCATTTTATTCCAAATTTCTTGTTTTTATCAATAATAGGTTATATAGAGTTTATCACGATGCACCTCTTGTTATGGGTGGCATATTAAATTCCACCGTTTTTCATTTAATTGCAGAGGTAACTGGTCCTTTACCTGGAGGCGGAGGTGGACCAAAAGGAATAAGAGTTTATGACTTAAAATCAATGCCTATTCCATATTATAATATTGAAAAATTTGGTGTAAAGATAGAGAAATGCTTTAAGAATTTACTCAAAAGAGACGTACAGCCAATTTTTTCCGAACTAGGCGCTTGCTTTCCTGAAGAGGTCTCACTTGACAAAGTCCAGCCTGACCGCAGGGAGCTAGATAATCTTATTATGGGTGAAATTTTAGGTCTAACTGATGAAGAGCAGCTTGAGGTTTACCAGGCAGTGGTTGATCTGGTAAAATCCCGCATCGAGAAGGCAAAGAGCTTTGGAAAAAAGAGGAGGACAAAAGAGGGGCTCGATATCGATGCTGTGGTCAAAATCGTCATGGAGAAGATTGGGAAAGAGACCCTGGGCAAATTTTATAGAGAACAGATACTCAATCAGAAGCCTCTATCAACAAAAACGCTGCCTAAGGTTTCGGGCGAAGTGAGAATTGAGCAAGAACTATATGGATGGCGCCTCTATTATTCGGCTAAAAGATATCTTAAGTGCAATTCCGAGGAGGAAGCTCGCTATCTAAGAGTCTTTCTTGACATAGGAATGGACAACGTGAAAATGCCGAAGGATGCAGAATATATGAAAATAATTTTACCAGAGCTAGAATCTCTAAAGGCCCAAATTAGCGATATCATTAATTCCTATCTGGAATCAATTGTAAACTCAAAGATCCGGAATAGGATTGAGCATCGTCTCTGGATGGAAATTATTGGCTAAAAGGTAAACCTGCCCCAGGCAGACCGCCTCTTTCGCCGCATCGACCTCAGACGATTGGTTGCCCCGAATCCCCGCTGAGTAATTCCAACTTTAATATCCTCAATTGACGGGGGAAATATTCTCTCTCTCACCATTCACAGAGAAATTCCTCTTGACACAATTTTGAAAAAAGGCTTATATTATAAGAAGAGATTATAAAAAGGGAGTGAAGTCTCCTGCCCGGACAGAAAGTTTTTTGCCCATCCTGGACTTGATTCGCAGCGGCTCAGGAGAGAGATTTTATTTTCTCAGATGGGATTTTGTGCTATAATAAGTATTTGCTTCTATAAGAGGACTAATTAGCTATTCTATAGTGCTCGATGGTTGATTCAGCGGCAAGCTTATTTTGACATTAAGAATGCATTAGATTGAAATAATTTTGCAAGGGGGGATGACGAATTATGGGAAAAGGCAAGATCAAGATAGCTATTGTGGGTGTGGGCAACTGTGCCAGCGCGTTGCTTCAGGGGATTGAATTCTATAAGAAAAAACTATATAACCCTTCGGAAGAACATATCGGTCTTATGAATTATAACATAGGGGGTTATCTTCCGGAGGATATTGAGGTGGTAGCGGCTTTTGACATCGACCAGCGGAAGGTTGGTCACCCTCTGTCGGAGGCTATCTTTGCCCCTCCCAACTGCACGACTTGTTTCTGCCCCAATGTGGATGACAGTGGTGTGATTGTCTCTATGGGGAAGGCGCTGGATGGGATAGCGCCCCATATGAAGGCTTTTCCGCAGAACAACACCTTTGTCCTTGCCAACCATAAGGCTTCCGATGTGGAGCAGGTTTTAGCTGACAGCGGTGCCGAGATACTTCTCAATTACCTCCCGGTGGGCTCGGAGGAGGGTGCCCGGTATTATGCCGAGTGCTGTCTAAATACCGGGGTGAGCTTCGTCAACTGCATGCCGGTATTTATCGTCTCGGATAAGGAGTGGGATGCTAAGTTTGAGGAGAAGGGTATCCCCATAGTGGGAGACGACATCAAGTCCCAGGTGGGGGCTACCATTTTGCATCGCGGCCTGGTGAAGCTCATGGAGGACCGAGGGGCAAAGATCGACCGCACCTATCAGCTCAACACCGGAGGGAATACCGACTTTCTGAATATGCTGGAGCAAGAGCGCTTGAAGACCAAGCGCATCTCCAAGACCAAGGCGGTGCTGTCGATTATGAATAATCCACTTCCAGCAGGAAACATTCATATCGGACCTTCGGACTATGTCCCCTGGCAGAAGGATAATAAGGTATGCTTCATCAGAATTGAAGGCAGGAAGTTCGGGGGTATACCCTTCAATCTGGAACTGAGGCTATCGGTAGAGGACTCCCCCAACAGTGCCGGGGTGGTCATCGATGCCATCAGGTGCTGCAAGCTTGCCCGGGACAGAGGGATTGGGGGAGGGTTGACCTCCATTGCTGCTTACACTATGAAACATCCGCCGGTGCAGTATCCCGATTCCGAAGGCAAACGGATGGTTCAGGAGTTCATCGAGGGGAAGAGGGAGCGGTAATCCCCCCTTTTTAATTATAATAAAACTGCGAGGGTAAAAGTCTAACATGAGAGCGGTCATCTTGGCAGCGGGACAGGGTTACAGGATAAGGCTCCTCTCCAAGGGGAAGCCTAAATGCCTTATTCGCCTGTTAGGATTGACCATACTGGAGCGTATTTTGTATGCCTGTCGAGGGGCAGGAGTAAGGGAATTCTTGATTATTCTCGGTTTTGAGGGGGAGAGGATAAGAAGGTTTCTGGGCGATGGGAGCCGGCTGGGAGTAAAGATATTCTACATCCCCTGTCCCGATTGGGAGAAGGGGAATGGAGTCTCTCTCCATGCGGCAAAGAGATACATCCGCAGAGGAGAGAAGTTTCTGGTGCTCATGTCCGACCACCTTATCCAGCCGGAGCTGCTCCAGAGGTTTGTGGAGGAAGCCGCGGCTTGCCCTCGCTCCCTTATGAGTTACGATGAAAAGCTGGGCGAACTACCCAATATGAAGGAGGCTACCAAGGTTCGCATCGGTTCCCGGGGAGATATTCTGGGAGTGGGCAAGGGGCTTCGGCGTTATGGGGGGGTGGACTGCGGGGTGTTTGCCTTCACCCCTCTAATCTTCAAGTGCCTGGAAGAGGCTTTTGCCATAAACAGGTTCACCTTATCCGATGGACTTAATTTTCTCATCCGACGCAGAGCTATCCGAGGTTTCCATATTGGGAATTTCTACTGGCAGGATATCGATTCCCGCCTTGACCTGTCCATAGCACGCTACAAAATACTCAGCCGCTTGAATACAGGGAAAGAAGGGTGGGTCTCCCGTGTGATTAATCGCCGCTTCTCCAACCAGATAACCAGGAGGCTGATAAATTACAATATCACCCCCAATATGGTCTCCATAAGCTCCTTCCTGGTGGCCATAGTTTCGGCTATTCTCTTTATTCTTAAGATGCCTTTCTACGCCGGACTTATAGCCCAGTTCAGCTCGATTCTCGATGGGGTGGACGGTGAGCTGGCACGGGCGAAGTTTCTTGTCTCCCCCTTTGGGGGGTACATGGACTCTATACTTGACCGCTATGCCGACCTGTTTCTGATATTCGGGATGAGTTCCTATGTTTATTCCCGGCAGCCTACAGGGACGGTCCTTCTCATCTCCTTCTTAGCCCTTATGGGGGCTCCTATGTCTATGTTATGTAAGGAGAGGTTTTACAGCGCCTTTGGGCTTCCCTTCATCCCTGACCAGATGGATGGCTGGACCAGACATCTTCCGGCAAACCGGGATGGTCGGCTCTTTATAATCATGGTGAGCGGCATTCTGAACCAGGTGCTATACGGGCTGTTAGCCCTGGGAATTATCACCAATTTTCAGACCCTTTATCGACTATTTTCGGTAAAGAGGATGAAACTGAAGACCACGGATTGACCAATCCTTAAAATATATTCAGACGATGAGTGTTATAGAATCGGTAGATGAAAGATGCAAGAGCTGTTACTCCTGCCTGAGAGCCTGTCCGGTGAAGGCTATCAAGGTAGAGGAGGCGAAAGCTAAGGTAATCGATACCAAGTGCATCTATTGCGGCAGCTGTGTGAAACATTGCCCCACCCAGGCCAAGTTTGCCAAAACCAGCATAGAGACCACCAGGGAATTCTTCCAGCAGGGGGAAAGGGTTATTGCCTGCCTGGACCCCACATTTCCAGCGGCTTTTGAGAGCTTGACCCCTCAACAATTGGCAGCCTCGCTCAAGAAGATAGGCTTTACCGAGGTAATAGAGGGTGCGTTTGGAGGGGAGCTGGTCATCCAGCAATACCAGAAGCTCCTCCAGGAAGGGAATGAAAAGCCGATTATCAGCTCCATCTGCCCGGCAGTGGTCTCTTATGTTGAAAAGTATGTGCCTTCCTTGATTCCTTACTTAGCTCCCATTGTCTCCCCCATGATTGCTATGGGGAGGATGATTAAGGGTAAGTATGCTCCCGAGGCTAAGGTGGTTTATATTGGTCCTTGTATTGCCAAAAAGTGGGAGATGAAGGATGAAGAGGTGCAAGGAGCGGTGGATGTGGTGTTGACCTTCGCAGAGTTGCAGACCATGCTGAGCGAGTCAGGGATCGACCCTTCCGCGCTCCCCCCGGCTGAGTTTGACGGTCCTCAACCCCTGAAAGCCAGGCTGCTTCCCTTACCGGGTAGCCTGGTTAAAAGCCTGTCTTTACCCTATGATATACTGAATCCAGAGAACCTGGTAGTCACCGGTAAGCAGGGGATGAAAACCATCTTCAGAGACCTTCAGAGCGACAATCTAAGGGTGAAGTTCCTGGAGCTCCTCTACTGTCACGGGTGCACTCAGGGGCCACGGGTACCCAATAAGCTCACCCGCTACGCACGCCGGGAATTACTTATGGACTATGTTATTCGTGCCTTTGCCAACAACGATGATTCTTCGTTCAATCGCTGGATGGAAGAGTATGGCTCGGTGGACCTCAGCCGAGATTTCACCGACCGGTTCATGGAGATCGAGATGCCGACAGAGAAGGAGATCAAATGGATTTTGCGGAAGATGGGAAAGCGCCGCCCCGAGGATGAGCTCAACTGCGGTGTGTGCGGCTACGATTCCTGCCGCAGCAAGGCGATTGCTGTCTGTCAGGGATTTGCGGAGCTGGAGATGTGTCTTCCTTATCTGGCAAAAAAGTGTCAGGAGCGATTTACTGCCTTGCAGCGATCGCATCATAAGCTAAAGGAAGCCCAGGAACAGCTCATACAGTCGGAGAAGCTCATCTCTATGGGGAAGCTGGCAGCCAGTGTAGCCCACGAGATCAACAACCCCATCTCCGGGGTGCTGACCTATATCAAGCTTATGCTGAAGAAGGTCGATGGCAAACCTTTGGTTGGCAAAGACTTAGACAGTTTCCGCAAATATCTAAACATAGTGGCAAAAGAGACCAGCCGCTGCGGCAGTATTGTGCGCAGTCTGCTTGAATTTGCACGCCAATCGGAGCTTAAAATCCAGAGCCTGGATGTCAATTCGGTTCTGAAAAAAACCATCGCCCTGTTAGAGCATCAGATGACCTTGCAGGACATTAAACTTGCCAAAAACTTCAAACCCCTGCCCGAGATATTAGCTGACTTCAGCCAGCTTCAGCAGGTCTTTTTGAACATAATCCTCAACGCAATTCAGGTGATGCCCAACGGGGGGGAGATAGCCGTCTCTACGGGCGAGGGGAGGGATGGCTTTATTGATGTAAGGATCTCCGATACCGGATGCGGCATTACCAAGGAGAATCTCCCCAAGCTGTTCGACCCCTTCTTTACCACTAAGAAAGGGGGAAAGGGGATAGGACTTGGGCTGTCGGTGGTTTACGGAATTATTAATAGGCATAGAGGGAAGATTGAAGTAGAGAGCGAGGTGGGAAAAGGCTCTACCTTCATTATCAAACTTCCTCGGAGAGGGGCGGCTTCTGGTCGCTCCTATCGGAGTCCTCCTGAATGAGGAAGCTGTCGAGGGAAAGAATAATCATCTTATCTACTAAGAAGAGGATAAGATGAAGTATATTGATATATTACCTATGGGGAGCATAGAGCCTGATATCTTAGACCTCATTTCCCGGCACCTGGCAAAGCTCTTTCCCTACGGGCTCAGAACATTGAAGCCCTTGAAAGAACCCATTTATGCCTTCAATTTCATACGGAACCAGTACTTCTCCTCCAAGATATTGAGTGAGATCGTGAACCATGCCTCCCTGGAGACGGTTAAAATTCTGGGAGTTGTGGATGTTGATTTATATATCCCTATCTTTTGCTTTGTCTTTGGAGAAGCTCAGCTCAGGGGTAAGGCAGCGGTCATCTCCCTCTATCGATTGCGTCCGGAATTTTACGGTCTGAAGCCCAACAGGAAGTTAATCTATGACAGGGTGGTAAAGGAATCCATCCATGAGCTCGGGCACAACTTCGGGCTGACCCACTGCCTCGATGAGAACTGCGTGATGTATTTCTCCCATAGCATCTGGCATACCGATGTTAAAAAGAGCTGCTTTTGTGGAGAATGTCGACGGATAATCAACCATCGCATTGTCTTACAGGAGGAAGCATGAAACCCCCAGCCCGCATCCTTATTGTGGACGATGAAGCTATTATGCGCGACTCCCTCAACGACTGGCTCATGGAAGATGGCTATGAGGCAGTAGCAGTGGAGGATGGTCAGAAGGCGATTGAGATAGTCCGCTCCCAACCCTTTAATGTGGTCCTCTGCGACCTGAAGATGCCAGGGATGGACGGCATAGAAACTATGCGGAAGATCAAGGAGATAAACAAAGACCTCCCGGTGATAATCATAACTGCCTACGCCACTGTTAACACCGCAGTGGAATCCATGAAGCAGGGAGCTTACGACTATATCGTCAAACCTTTCGACCCCGAGGAGGTAAGCCACGTTATACGGAAGATAATCTCCCATCAGCAGCTCCTTCAAGAGAACATTCTCCTGCGACAGGAGCTGAAGAAGGTTTATCAATTCAGAGATATCGTGGGCAAGAACTACAAGATGCAGGAGATATTTGAGCTAATTAGAACCGTAGCCGATAGCGATGCCTCGGTCCTCATCCTGGGGGAGAGCGGAACCGGGAAGGAGCTCATTGCCCGCGCCATACATTACAGTAGTCGCCGGGCGGAAAAGCCCTTTGTCTCTGTTTCTTGCTCCGCCCTGCCGGAAACCCTGCTGGAGAGTGAGCTCTTCGGATATGAAAAAGGTGCTTTTACCGGAGCAGTTAGAGACAAACCGGGGCGCTTTGAGGAAGCTAATGGGGGAACACTCTTCCTCGATGAGATAGGTGAGATGAAGCCTGAAACCCAGCTCCATCTCCTGAGGGTCCTCCAGGAGAGGGAGATAAGAAGGCTCGGAGGGACAGGGGTCATAAAGGTTGACGTCCGCATCATCTCCGCCACTAATAAAGACCTGGAGAGGGCGGTGAAGGAGGGAAGCTTCAGGGAAGACCTCTATTATCGCTTCAATGTGGTCACTATACAGATCCCTCCACTGCGAGAACGAGAGGATGACATTCCCTTATTAGCTGAGCGGTTTCTTATGAAGTATAATGTCAAAAACAACAAAAACCTGGAGGGCATCTCCCCTAAGGCTATTGCTCTGCTGATGCAATACGATTGGCCCGGCAATGTGCGAGAGCTGGAGAATGCCATAGAGCGAGCAGTGGTAATCACCAAGCACAATATTATCCAGCCAGAAGACCTCCCCGCCAACATCCAGAGCTTTCAAGAGAGCAAAGGCATAAAACCCAGAAAACTCAAAGAGGTGGAAAAGGAGCATATCCAACACACTCTGGAAGAGAATAAATGGAACATCAGCAAGACCTCAAAGGTTCTGGGAATTGACCGCTCCACCCTTTACAAGAAAATCCGTCAATACGGATTATCCCCCTCTTAAGCCATCCGCCGCTGGCGGATTTGTCCTAAAGTGTAGCGTTTCGCTACAATATTATTAACTCTATAATAACAAAAGAGTTAAGCTTATTCTGCCGTCATCTGAATAGACCTCACCGTAGGAATATCCTACACTCCCTCCTTTCTCACCCCTGAGATGGAAAAGAGGAAATTTTTGCTCTTTATAACTCCTTATTTTTCAATAAGTTACAAAGGCACATTTTTATGGCTCTGGCACGCTAATTGCTCATCTTGGGATATGGAAACAAAAAAGAGAGGTAATGAAAATGAGATGTCCATTTTTAGAAAGCATAGTGGTTAATTATTGCAAGGCATATCCCAAGAGAGTAATGGTTCCGGAGGGTGCCTCGGATGAGCCGTGCTACTGCTTTGGAGGGAAGCACTTTGAGTGCGAGGTTCTTAAGGAGCTGGCTCATCAAAACCAACCGGAGGCGCTATCATCAGAAGAGATACATAATGAAAAGGAGGAGATAGATATGGCTACCAACAAAAACAAAGCGAAATCAGAGGAGAAGCAGTGCATCTGGATGAAGGCGGGTGTAGTCTCCTATCGGATTTGTGTAATGGACTACAATTGCGCCAACTGCGATTTTAACCAGATGCTGATGGATTCTGCAGCCCCCGGTGCGGCGGCTGGTGAGGTGGCTGGCTTCACTGCTCTGCTGTCAAGGCTGCGCAGGCTGCCCGGTGAGCAGAGACCGTGCCGCTATATGCTGCAGGGTGCGGTTAGCCACAAGATCTGCGCCAAAAATTACGAATGTGGCACCTGCCCCTACGACCAGATGATGCAGGATATGCTTGACTACCATCTGGTAAAGGAGAGACCCCGTGTCAAAGTTTCCGACCTCAAGAAAAGAACCAAGGTGGAGGGCTACTCCGTACCTATCGACCTTCATTATCACAGGGGACATACCTGGATGCGAAAAGAGGGCGAAGGTCTATGGAAAGTTGGCATAGACGATTTTGCCCAGCAGCTGGTGGGAGATATCAAAGAAGTGACGCTTCCGCAGGAGGGCGAGAAGATTGATTCTGGAGCACCAGGGTTCAAGGTGAAAGCCAGCTTCGGTATCGCCAGGTTAAAAGCCCCCATCAGTGGAGAGGTAGTGCAGGTGAATACGAAGTTAGCAAAGGAGCCTTCCTTAGCGAATTCAGACCCCTATGGTTCTGGATGGGCATTTACCATAAAGCCTTCGGAGCTGGATGCTGAGGTCTCTCAGCTTCTCAAAGAGGAAGAGGCTCGCAACTGGATGCGCGAAGAGGCGAAGAAGCTCGAGGAAATACGCAAGTTTGAGTCCGCGCCCACACCTTCGCTGCCTGACGGCGGAGCTTCCTTAGGAGAAGAGGAGGAGAAGACCCGGAAGCAGAGGTGGAATACTTTGATTGAGACCTTCTCCCTTATCGGAGAGAAGTAAGCATACTCTCATAGCTCTGCTGAAGAAACCTTTCCGGCGGATTTGAGGAGGGAGTTTTTGAAGAGCCTCCCCTTCAATCCGCCATTTTTTTATCCCCTTCGCCTCAGCACATAACCCGGAAGCTCTCCAGTATGCTTCCCCCTGGAGATAACCACCTTGCCGTTGACAATAACATAGGCTATCCCTTCGGGGTACTGGTGGGGATTCTCCCAGGTGGCTTTGTCAATCACCCTTTGAGGGTCAAAAATAGTTATGTCAGCATAAGCTCCCACCCTGAGTCCCCCTCTATCAACCAGTCGGAGCGTCTGGGCGGGCAGAGAGGTCATCTTCCGGATGGCATCCTCCAGAGCGAGGAGCCCTTTTTCTCTCACATAGTAACCCAGCACTCTGGGGAAGGTGCCGTAGTTGCGGGGGTGAACCACCCCTCGCCCAAAGATGGTTATACCCCCATCGGAGCCGACCATACCGCCCCGGTATCTCATTATCCGCTCAATATCCTCATCATTCAGGCAGTGGTAGATGGCGCTTCCTTCCCCCTTCAGTTGTATATCCATGACAATCTCCGCTCCATTTTGAGGGGTCGGTTTCCAGCCCCGCAGGCGCGCTATCTCCGCCAGGTTCTTTCCCTCCAAGGAGCGGTCAGCCTGGAAGTAGGTAACGGTGATGTTGCCTATATCACTCCCTCCCCTATCGTGAACGATATTGTAGACGATAGCCTCTTTTATCCTCTGGCGGGTCTCCGGATGGCTTAGCCTCTCCTTAAGCTCGTCGCTACCACCGACAAGGGACCAGGGGGGAAAGAGGACGGTCAAACCGGTGCTGGTAGCCGGATAGGGGTACTGGTCAAGGGTCACTTCCACTCCCCGGGAGTGAGCCTCCTCAATCAGACGGAGGGTCTCCTTGCTGGCACCCCAGAGGTCAGCGCTGACCACCTTATGGTGAGAAATCTGCACCGGTAGACCACCCTTTTCCCCTATCAAGATGGCTTCCTTTAGCGCCTCGATGACCCCCAATCCCTCCTCCCTCATATGGGTGGCGTAGATGCCGTGGTATCTGGCGGCGACCTTTGCCAGCTCGATTACTTCCTCCGTGGAGGCATAAGCTCCGGGGACATATTTCAGTCCGGTGGAGAGACCCAGGGCTCCCTCCGTAATTCCCTGTTTTACCAACCGCTTCATCTCCGCCAGCTCCTCAGAGGTGGGAGGGGTATCCTTCATACCCATAACCTTCCTTCTTATGGTATTATGTCCGACGAGGGTGGCGAAGTTCAGGCTGATGCCCTCATCCCGCAGCTTTTCTAAGTGCTCGCCGATGGGATAAGGGGAGCCACCACAGTTTCCTCCTACTACAGTGGTAACCCCCTGGTAGAGATAGTTCTCTGCGAGGGGGTTAGCTAATAGCCCGCGGTCGGTATGGGTATGGATGTCGATGAATCCCGGTGACACAACCAGCCCCTTCCCCCTTATTACCTCGGAGGCTTCCTTTGCCGGGATGACCCCAATGTATGCAATCCTTTCCCCCTTGATCCCTACATCTGCTCGAAACCAGGGATTCCCTGTTCCGTCGACCACCATGCCGCCGATGATCGCCAGGTCGTAGGGGAGGGTGGGAGGAAAGAGTAGATAAAGCCCCAGCAGAAGAAGCGCTATTATAGCTACTGCCAAAAAGAACCTTAATATACCTTTCATAATATTCAACCCCCCTTGTTCTGGTTATTGATAACTATTAAAGGTATTATCCCACCTGCTTAAGTGGTTGTCAATAATCTCTCTTTTTTATGGTTAAAAAAATATTATTTCTTGACTAATGGTTTCATCTCTGATATAGAATTAAGTAATATATTTTTATGGGAAATGATGAAAGATTTGGAAGGATTCGCGCATCAAAATATCAGGGGTAATACTATGAAAAAACGTTCAGTGCTACTGGCTTTTTTTCTGCTACTAATTCTATTTCTCAGCCTTTTTGCTTTGCCTCAGCCCAGTCCTGATAAGCTTAAGGTTTATATCTCCGTTGATATAGAAGGGATTGGGGGAGTGGTTTCTCGGATGCAGACCTCTGGAGAGGAATATCAGCGTTTCCGCCGCTTTATGACCCAGGAGGTCAACGCAGCCATTGAAGGGGCTTTCGCCTGCGGGGCAACCGAGGTTATGGTCAGCGACTCCCACGGCAGCGGTCAGAACATCCTTATTGAGGAGCTGAACAAGGAGGTCAAGCTCATCAGAGATTGGCCTCGTCCGTTGATTATGATGGAGGGGATTGACGAGACCTTCGATGCGGTGTTCCTGATTGGCTACCATGCCAAGGAGGGCTCCAGGGACGCCACCCTGGCTCATACCATGTCGGGCTCCAGGATTTTTGATATCAAGCTGAACGGCAACTCGGTGCCCGAGGCGGGTTTCAACGGCGCCATTGCGGGGCATTTCGGGGTGCCGGTAGCTCTTATTTCCGGCGACCAGACCATAGTTGCTCAAGCTAAAGAGATGCTGGGGGATATAGAAGGAGTAGTTGTCAAAGAGGGGATAGGGACCATTGCCAAAACCATCCATCCGGAGAAAGCCCAGAAGCTCATTAAGGAGGGAGCTATCAGAGCCCTCAAGAGGCTGAATGATTTTCAGCCTTTCAAGCTCCAGACTCCTATCACGCTGGAAATCACCTTCAAGGACGAGGTCTATGCCTCTCTGGTGGGGATGCTTCCCGGTGTGAAGCAGCTGGACGGGAGAACCATCTCCTTTACCGGAAAGGATATGGTTGAGGTGAGCAAGTTCCTCTCCGCTATTCTCTTCCTGTAGCCGGAAGACTTAATCAGGGGAGGAGTAACTCCCCAAATTGTACTTATATTTAAATGCGATGATAAAAGGGGGACGGGAATAGATTGGCGGAGCAAAGCCTGCCAAGAAAGGGGGTGATGGATAGATGATAGAGATGAGTTTTCTTGCTTGTGTGGCGTTGTTCATTATCGCTATTGTGATCGCCGCCATTATGTACGCCCTGAATATCAGAATCGGCAAGGGGGTGTATGGTTTTGCCGCTGAGGTGGCGGTCGGTTGGGTAGGCGGCTGGCTGGGATGGATATGGGGACACTGGTGGATAATATGGTGGGATGTATATGTGGTTCCAGCTATTCTGGGGTCAGTCGCTACTATCCTGATTCTTGCAACTCTGTATCCACCAAAAGAAGCCTGACAGAGAGAATATCACAGCTAACTAATTTTTATCTATTCCCGTTCCTCATTATTTATTAGCTTTTAGTGCCGTCCTTGCCTCAGAGACTATCTTCCGCACATCCTCAAGCATGGTGGGGGCATGGTATACAAAACCATCTTTGATGGTCCATTTTATGCCCCCTCGAGCAATTAATTTCCCCTTTTCAACCTCAAGAACCCCTGTGGGATAGAGATATTTTATATTGTCTAAAGGGTTTTCATCGACAATGATAAGGTCAGCAAGATAGCCCTGGCGAACGCGACCTAATTGGTCTTCCATTCCTAAGATTCTTGCATTGTTGCCTGTGGCATTTTGGATGACATCGATGGGATGGAAGCCTGCCTCCTGATGAAGTTCTAACTCTCGTATGAGGCTAAAGCCGTACATCATATAGATAAAACCAGCGTCATCACCAACACCAACCACTCCCCCCATGCGGGCAAAATCTTGAACAGCAGCCATCCATATCTTATAATTTTCTCGCCAGAAGACTTCGTCCGTGGTGCTCCAATTCCAATGATAGGAGCCATGGTGAGCTGGGTTAGGTTTGAAATATTCTTCCAATGCGGGGTGGAGGTAATCTTTAAACCAGGGCTGGTTCATAGCCCTGAGCAGATCCCTGTTGGCTTCGTAGATGACAAAGGTAGGACACCAGGCTACACCTTTTTCCACCAGCCGCTGGAGAACTTTTTTGAGCTTCTGTGGGTCGGCTTCGCGCCATAAATGACCTGCATAGCGGAAGCGGTCATTTTCGTTGGAGAAATTGTACCAGTAGGGGAAATTCTGCGAGCCATGAAGAGCAGCATCGGGGACTCCATACCAGTGCTCAATAGAAGTCACCCCAAATTCAGCATCATCCCAGGCATCGGTCTCCTCAACTGCTGCGTGGTGAGCTACTCTAAGTCCCAGCTTATGAGCTTCATCCATGGTAGCTTTCATAATATCACGGTCCATACTAAAAATCTTTACCCCATCTCCGCCTTGTTTCTTTACCTCTTGAACTTTCTGGCGAGCTTCTTCAAGGGTCCTTCCCCCAGCTCTCATATAGAGGAATATGCGGGGGGCGGCGATCAGACCTTCCTGACTCTTGCGGCGCTCTTCTATGGTCTTACTATAGTTGCTTCCTACATCCCGCACCGAGGTGACACCGCAGGCCAGACAGAGTTTGTAAAAATATTCAAACGGGATGGGCATGCTTCCCCTGCTATCCTGGAGATGGACATGATTATTGATAAGACCGGGAAGGAGATACATCCCGGTTCCATCAAGGACATGCTGTTCGCGCTCATAAGCTTTTTCATCACCGCTGGCGCGCTGAACAGAACTTATTTTGTTCCCCTCAATGATAATATCAACAGGACCACTTGGCGGAGTTCCATTGCCATCAATTATGACGACATTTCTTATGACCAGGCGGTCATATCTCTGCCCGCTCTTGACCCCTCTTGTCTCACCGAACAGCCCCTGAGTTATTAACATACCAAACAAAACAAGCGAGATAATCTTAACGGATACTTTTACATTCTTCATGAAGCACCTCCTTTTGAATATCACTCCTTTTCTCTATGTAGGAATATCTTTAATTTGCAAGCGCCTAAAAAATAATGACTCAACACATTTGCTGAGCCTTTATTGTATATACCAAAGATAACTAAAAGTCAATATGAGTGGCAGAATTAATGCGGCAGTTTTTGAAAATTTATCTCTGACACATCTTCTCCAGGCTATTTTGAGTATAATTTCCCTCTTCAGCTTTCAATAGCAAATATGATTTGCTTTATCGTCGAAGAGCTTTATAGCCTGGAGCTCTTGATTAAGGAGTGAGACTTTTAATAACTTCTTTTCCTATCGCACATCGTAGCGGAGGAAAGCAACATAAGTAACCGAGAAGAGGAGAATTGTAAGAAGCAGTAACACCCCACAGCTGCGGATGGTGCGGGGGAGCCTTGCTTTCAGGGAAAGAGGGGGGAGGTGAAAGCGGGGAATGGTGTTGAAATCGACCGGGAGCCGGGAGATGGTATTTCGGTGCCAGGCGTTGAGTAGATGGGGACTTCTGGTATCGGAGGCGTCTTTCTTAAGGATAAACTCCCTCAAGCTCTCCTCGTAGCGTTTTAGCGCTTGATAGAAATGCTCAAACTGGCTGAGCCCGGTTCCCATCGTCTCCTCTGAAGCCACCCGATAGAGCATGGTGGGGGATATCATCATAATGCTCTGTGCCCGCCGCACCTGAAGGCGTAACTGCTGGATGTAGTCGTCGAAAATCTTCGCCTGGCGCGCCGTGATGGTGTTAATCATTTTGCTCCGATTGAGGACATTGGGCGCCCATGGGTCACCAGTCCATCGCCGTGGGTTCAGCTCTGGCTGTATATCAGAGGGGACATTATTCCATATCTCCTCATGAGCTTGACGATAGCGAAGTTCAATCTCTCCCTTAGCAGGCACCCGGGCAGTGAGGTCGGCCACCACCCTTCCCAGGGAAGGCACGACCACCACCAGAAGCGTCCACAGCAGCAGGAGGATGACCATCGATGTCTCCGACCGGGAGACAAGGGTAGAGACTAGCAGACCCAGGCTCAGGAAGACGGCGATCAGAAGAAGAGAGAGGAGACAGAATAGGATAATTCTCCCAATATATCCCCCAGAGAGGGGGCTCTCCCCCCATAAAGAGAAAAGCACCAAGTTCATCAATAGCCCCCCTATCAGCCCGGAGCCAAGCAGCAGAAAATTGACCACAAACTTGGAGATAATAAAATGAGCTCTGGGTAAGGGGTTAGACATCTGGAGGCTGAGCGTCCCCTCGTTTTTCTCTCTACAAACCGCATCGTAGGTCAGAATTAGCGCCAGAAAGGTGAACACATAGGTCACCAGAAAGGAGAAGTCAAAGCCCAGGGGCTTCTTTTGCAAAGGGTTGTGGCGGCTCTTGAGGTCGGGGAAATCTATCCGAAAGACATCGCTCTGAAAGCTGTTGGGGAGGTATTGGTTGTTCCCAGCGGCGAAATATTCCAGCAAGGATGGGGAGCGGTAGAGATTCTGCTTCTGGAAAGCGACCTGACTGAGGTTCTTGGCAGCTTTCATTAAAGTGGCGTCGTTTTCCGCTACATCGGTGTTGAAATCTTGTCGTCGGAGCCGATAGTCCTCCATAAAACTCCAGCCGCTGAATACTATCAGCAGAAAGACCAACAGGAAGGAGATGGTGAAGCGGGGGCTCTGTATCTGATTGAGAAACTCTTTCTTAATCAATAGTCTGAGCATGACTACCTCCTCACTTATCGGACATCATAACGGGAGAAGCAGACAAAGGCCAGGGAGAAGAGGATGAGGTTCGCAACCACCAGATAAGCAACGCCTCCCAGACATCTCTTGATAATGTGAGAGAGGCTCTCCTTCTGATAGAAATAGCGGGGTATTTCCGCCGGATTAATGGGGGCAAACAACCCGCGTACATCCTTTATTTCCATTCCGCTTCCTTGCCACTCCCTTCTCCGCTGTAGAACCTCCTCGTGGCTTTTGGGTGCCGTCTGTTTGGTGTAAGGGCTGAACCAGCGATAGGAGCGGAAGGCTCCTTTATCCTGATAGAAGGAGAGGATTTGCTCCCGATGCATGCGGGCGCTTTTCAGAAATTCCTGGTAAGCGTGGCTGTCCTTATTGGCTAAAGCATCGGTGAGCTCCTCATAGGGACCGACCGGCGAGAGGTAAGACAGAAGACGCTCCATTCCTATCACCCCCTGCACCTGATTAAGGTAATTCTCCTCCAGTCTCCATATATCCTGGGCTTCCTGAAGTTCCTGGGGTACCACGAACTCCCAGGTTTTAAGAGTGTATTCCATAATATTAGGAGAGGATAACCAGACCACATTGTCCCATTCGTAATTTGTACCTCCTGCCGGCCAGGGATTTTTCCGATACCAGTCACGGAACTGGCGATAGTATTTATCTTGCACGAGCTGTATCTGACGGTCAACAGTGCTCCGTGGCGGCAGATTCTTTATCTTCGCCGCCACAATAGGGGAGCCATTGGGGATGATTATCACTATAAACAGCCAGCAAAAAAGAGCCAGCAGAAGAGTGATGAAAGAGCGGTGGGTCAAGGAGGAGAGGAGCAATCCGAGCAGCAGGAAGATGGAGAGGAAGAGGAAGGAGAAGATGGTAAGAAAGAGGAGTCGAATACCCTCCTCCATTGAAATTGAGAGCCCTCCCACAGTGGTGATGTAAACCAGAGCGGCAAGCAAGGAAAGAATCAAGGGGAGGGTAAAGCTGATGGCACCGGCTAAGTATTTGCCCAGCAAGACATGTGCACGGGAGATGCCGTTTGCCAGCATTAAGCTCAGAGTTCCCGACTCCTTTTCCCCCGATATGGAATTATAGGTGAACATAAGAGCCAGCAGGGTGAGGATTACCTTAAAGATAAGGATTAAATCTATATGGGGAAAATATGCCAGCAGGGGATTGGGTGAACGATAAGCCTTTGCTTCTGCGGGGCTGCTCTTATAGTTTACTACCACTTCTCCCCCTACCTCTTTGTCCACTCCCTGAGAGAAGAGCCCCAGCAGCTGGGGTGGCTTGTAAATCTTCACCTCCAAATTCTGATAAGCCATTACTTCGGATAGAGCATTCTCATTGGAAGCGATAGCATCCGAGTGTGTTTTGAGAGCAGATTTGAAATCGTGAGCCAATACAATGGTAATCAGCAACACCAGAGCCAGACAGGTGATGCATCCCACTATGAAGCGCAGATTGGTGAGATTACTACGGAGCTCCTTTATCAGTATTTGTCGTATCATTGGTTTCCCCTTCCCTAGAAATATCCAGATTATTACTTAATAGACGATAATAAGATAGAAATAGTTCCCTTAAAGCTAAAAAAAATTAATGACCGAAAGTTGCTGCTCCCCGCACTGCTTTTCAGGGAAGCTCTATAATCTTATGGAGGGCTTCGATGACCTTTCCCTCCCGAAGGGTCAGCAGCAGGAAGCCCGGCGGGAAGGATATATTTAAATAAGGGCTTAAAATCTCGTTATCCCCCTGCCACACACAGAGAGCACCGCAGCAATAAAAGCGGAGTATCTTCTCCCTCCCTTTGAGGGCTAAGTCCTCAAAAATATGCAAATGCCCCGAGATAAAGGTTATATCCCTGAAGTGTCCCAGCAGGGAGAACCACTGGTCGAGGTTAGCTACATAGCTCCCTCCCACTTTGTATCCTTGATACTCATACTTTGAGGCAGGGGACTGGTGGAAGAAATCACGATATATAGCCGAGTGTGAAGAGAGCAGAGGGAAATGGGTGAGAATTATCAGGGGTGTTTCGGAGGGGATGGTTGACAGGTCCTCCCGCAGCCACTTCTGCTGTTTTTCATCCAGCCAGCCGAAAATGTTCCACCCCTCTTCTCGCCTCTTTCCTTCGAGGACATCTAACACAATAAGGTGGACGCCAGCTATGTTCAGGGAATAAAAGCGGGGACCTATGAGCTTCTCAAACATAAGCTTCCCCAGGAGGGGGTGCTTCGAGGGACTATCTCCTTCGGCAGACCAACCGAAGATGTCGTGGTTACCAAGGGCACAATAGCTGGGAACAAGCAGTCTTTCTCTGAATTTGTTGACCTCCTTGAAGATGCTCTCCGCCTGGAGGGGCTCAGCACTGTTCGCATCGCCGTGAAGGTCGCCGAGCATAAAGACTGCATGGGGCCTGGAATTCTTGATGGCTTCTATCGCTATCTCCACCTGAGATGAGATGGAGGGGTTGTCGCTGAGGTGGAGGTCGGAGCCAAATGCTACTCGCACCATCTCTTCTTTGCCCTCTTTGGCAGGGCTCAAGCCGAAGTTGTATTCACCGCGGGAAGGCTCCACCGGGAGAAAGAAGCTCTCAACCGGCTGATAGCCCCGGGGGGATGAAATCCAGATATTTATCGCTCCGTCTGAGGAAAGCCGGAAGTTTCCCTCAAAGTCAGTTCGTTTGAAAGCCTCCCCATTGGTGACCAAAACCCCCTCCATTCCCTTCTCTCCGGGGTCAGGAAGGTTATTTCCATTCAGGTCAAGAAATACCTTCCCCCTCATTTCAGGGGACAGTCTGTTGCACGCCCCTATGAAGGGGGAGATTACCAGACCAAGGCAGAAGAGAGCTATTAGCCGGGCAGCAACCGCTCTTTCCCTCCGCATGCCGTTTACATTATTGGCATTCATAAAACTTCCTTCTCCTGGAAGCATAAGCTTTGAAGGCTGCTTGTTGAGCTAAGATTTCTGTGTTGATGCCGGTCAGGAAGACCTTATGTAAGATTATTCCTCCACTGAAGGATAGCAGCCACCAGCCCAATCTTATCTTAAATATATTAAGGGGCTCACAAAAGCTAAAGCTAACTCTCCAGAGAAAGCTTCTGGAAAGTCACTCAAGTCCCATAAGGGAGACCCTTGACAGGAGTCCCTTTCTTTACCCATCAAGGAGAATAGGGATCAAACTCCTCCGATGGTCAGTTGTTTCACCCGAAAAGTTGGGCAGGCGATGGGGCGGTCTAATTCCAGGTCGTTGCCTACCGTATCGATCCCCTTTAAGATATCAAACATATTGCCAGCCAGGGTGATATTTGCTACCGGGGTCGTCTTTTTCCCCTCCGATATCCACAATCCGGTGGCGCCGGTGGAGAAGTTTCCGTTCACCGGATTGGCACCACCGCCCTGGGTTCCCAGGACATAGCGACCCTCTTTTATCTCCTTTACCATATCGTCGGGGTTTGTCTCCCCGGCCAGCATAAAGAAGTTGTGTGGTCCAATGCCGGGAAGGCTGGAGTATCCCCCGCGGGTGGCATTGCCGGTGGAGGTTGTCCCCGCCTTGGCAGCCGAATAGGTGTTGTAGAGGTAGCCTTTCAAGACCCCTTTGTCCACTATCAGCTTCCGGGATGTGGCCACTCCCTCTCCATCTACCGGGCGGCTGTTGAGCCCCTTGGGCAGGGTCCCATCATCTATAATGGTGACCAGCTCCGAGGCGATGGGCTTGTTTACCATATCCTGCAAGAAGGAAGCCTTTTGATAGACCCGCTCTCCGTTGATGGCAGCTAATATGCCGTAGAGGAAAGTCCTCCCCGCCCTTCTATCAAAGACCACGGGAGCGGTCTGCGATTTCACCGGCTTGCCATTCCACAGGCTGACCGCAAGCTCACCCGCCTTGCCGGCTACCTCTTCAGGGGTCTTAAGCTCGCTGAAGAACCTGGCTGAAGAGGAACTCCAACCGGGCTGCATAATCTCTTTGTCCTCGGCTATAACCTCCACCCCGAAAGAGCAATAGCTCTCCTGGTAGTTAACCGATATGCCCTCGGAGTTGGCAATATAAACAGTGGTCTCCCCATCGAAATAACTGCTGCCCCCCGACTTATTGAGCAGCTTGTGATATTCTAAGGCCAGCTTTTCTACCTTTTTGGCGAGCTTGACCTTATCTTCAAGAGGTATTTTTGAGATTGAAGGGTCGTAGATGGGTATGGAAGCTATTTTTGGTCCGGGCTTGGGAAGGACATTATATTTGTCATAGCTGGTCTGCTGAGAGAGTGCGACCCCCTTTTCCACCAGGGAGTCCAGGGCTTCTGGAGTGAGGTTGGAGCTGTCGACGAAAGCCATCTTCCCCCGGGAGAACACCCGCAACCCCACTCCCTTGGCGGTCGCCTGCTGCATGGACTCTATATCACCATTACGCACCCGTATCTGAAGGGTTCGACCCTCTTCTAGGAATGCCTCGGCAGCGGTAGCCCCCTTCTTTTGAAATTGCTTAATCAGATAATTGACTGTCTCTTGGTAATCCATTTTTTGACCTCCCTATCTCAGGAATCCTTTGCGCAGAAAGGATTTTCAGGGCTTAACGGGCTCTGGTGCCCCCCACCATTATCCGCTTGGCGATGCGGATGGTGGGCTGACCGGCGGTCACCTCGGCTGCTTGCCCCTTGCCGCAGATGCCCGGACCAAATGCGAGGTCGTTCCCCACCATATCGATGTTCTCCAGCACCTCAAACCCCCTACCGATAAGGGTGGCGTCTCTCACGGGATAGGACTTCTTCCCATCCTCTATCATATATGCCTCGCGGACATCAAAGTTGAACTGCCCGGTGGTGGTGTTCACCGACCCTCCTGACAGGCTCTGAATAAATATCCCCTTCTTGGTAGCTCGGATGATCTCCTCGGGGGTGTGGGGACCGTTGTCCATAAAGGTGTTGGTCATTCGCGGTATGGGATAGTAGCGGAACGACTCCCGACGACCGTTGCCGGTGCGCTTCATCTTGAGCAGCCTGGCGGAGAGAAGGTCATGCATGTAGCCTTTGAGGACACCCTTCTCAACCAGCACGGTTCGGTTAGCCTGTGTCCCCTCATCGTCAAAGTTGATGGTTCCTCTGAAGTTGGGCAGGGTGCCGTCATCAATAAGGGTGACCAATGGGGTAGCCACCTTCTCCCCCACCTTGCCGGCGTAGATAGAGTCCTGGCGATAGATTCCATCCCCTTCTATTCCGTGCCCAACCGCTTCGTGCACCAGCACTCCGCCCCAGCCATTTCCTATGACCACCGGCATCTCGCCCGCCGGCGCCTCTTGGGCTTCCAGCATGGCTATTGCCTCGCGGGCTGCCTCCTGGGCGGCGTCGGCAACCTTATACTTGTCGAAAAACTCAAATCCACTGTGTTCGCTCAGCCTCTTTCTCCCCAGGTGCCGCTTCCCCTCGTGGGATGAGAGTGCTTGAACCACAAACCAAAGCAGGGGGAGCTCGCTCTGTACCCAGAGCCCTTCAGAATTGGCGACGGTTCGGCGGCGGACCTCGTCGTAATAGGTGACATAGACCTGGCTGATGCGCTTATCGTAGGAGCGGGCTGCCTGGTTGGCTTCCTTGAGGAGCTTCAGCTTCTTCTCCTCGGCTATCTTTTCCAGGGGTGTTTTCACCGTAATGTAAGAAGGCAGCTTCCCGGGGGAGATGTTGACCTTGCGCAGAGAAGGAGCACCGCTGGTGGCGATGTAGGATGCCACCCGAGCCGCCTCTTCCAGCTTGGAGAAGGTGAAATCATCGGAGTAAGCGTAGCCAGTTTTGTTACCCGAAATGACCCTGACCCCTACCCCCTGAGAGATACCCAAATGGGCGCTTTTGACCTTTGACTCTTCCAGCAGGATGTTGCTTGACTGCCGGTTTTCAATATAGACCTCTGAGAAGTCGCCCCCTTTCTCCAGAGCTATCCTGAGGAGCTTTTCTATCTCCTCTTTTTCCAGCGTAGCAGTGGTTATCTGCCCGGAAGCGGGGCTATTCCAGAAATGAGGGAGTCTGTCCATCAGAAAGGGGGTGATGGCCAGTAGGGCTCCACCTTTCGCCCCCTGCTGAAGGAAGCTCCTTCGGGAGAGAGGAGTCTGCCAGAAGCTCTTTTTATCCATCATGGCCTCCTTTGATTGAAGCATAAAATTTTTACTACCTCTTCTATGAATCAATTATGTTTGAAAAATAATAACATATTTTTAGAATCTTTGCCATAGTGTATTTTCATTGGCAAGCTGTGGGGAGAAAAAATTGGGTTTTTTCTAAAAAGCTATTGTTGAATTTGATTTCCCTTTCTGATAGTATCTACGGGAATGATAGCTTACCATGGGGATGGTAGAATAGAGTTCTGATGATTCATAGGAAGGTTTTTCTTTTTTGCCATCCATTTTCCACCGGGTAAATGATATAGGTTTTGGAGCTGGAAAAAAGGATTGGCTATTTCATAAAAGGAGCAGAGCAGGATGAGCAAACAAAAGTTAGCGTTTCTGATAATGTTGGTGGGCTTTCTCACGCTTTCTTTTACCCACTGGGCTACTTGTTATCCGCTTATTGAAAGTGCTATAGGGGGGACTGAGGAAGAGAAGGAAGTTCCTGAGGAGAGGAAGCTCGAGTTCTTCGGGGACTTCAGGATCAGATACGAGGGGTTCTTCCAGCAGGGCGTGCCTACCCGAAACCGCGACCGCCTGAGGCTCCGCTTCGGTCTGCGGGGCTCTGCGGAGAGCTTCAACTACGGGTTGCGCATCGCCACCGGAGACCCCAGGAATCCAATCTCTGCCAATCAAACTTTTACCGAATTTTTTAGCAAGAAGAGCTTTTATATCGATAGAGCCTACATAGAGTTTGCACCGAAGAACATGCCCTTTGCTTCCATCTTCGGTAAGTTCAGTCCTCAGCATCTGACCACCTCGCTGGTATGGGACAGCGATGTTGGCCCGGAGGGTGCCTGTCAGAGCTTCAGCTACACCAGCGGGAAGCTGCTTAAAAACTTCCATATTCATGTGATGGAATTCGTCCTCAACGAACAGAGCAAGAGGGAAGATGCCTGGATGGTAGGGGTGCAGGGGATGGCGGAGTTTAGGGTTTCGGATGTCGCCTCCTTTACCTTAGCTGCCGGTGATTACCATTACATCAATGAAGACCAGATTGCCCTGGCTTCTGACCGGGGGGACCTGACGTCTCATGCAACCAACAGCATGAGATACGAGGACGATATACTGGTGGGCTACCTCACCGAGTTTCATCTGGTGGAGCTGTTTATGAAATATTCTCACAGCTTTTCCCGCAGGTGGCCCATGAGCTTTACGGCGCAATATGTGAGAAATATCGAGGCAGACCAGGCGAATCAGGCTACCCTTGCCGAGTTATCCCTGGGCACTAATAGCCGCCCCGGCGAATGGTTTTTACGCTGGACCTACTGGCGCCCGGAGAAGGACTCCGTGGTATCAGTTTACACAGAGAACGATTTCCCGGGGACAGGATACCATTCCCATCGCCTGCGGTTCTCGGTGGGGACCTTCAGCGACCAGAACTTTATGTTCTCGATTTATTTCACCAGGAAGTTAGAAGATGAGAGCTACTGTCTGCTTAAAAGGGTGCAGGTAGATTACAATCTGAGATTCTAAGGTAAGATGAGGGTATATCAGGCTGTCTCTACTTTTGCTTACCTCTTGTATCTTATGCGGGGGTCTAAGACGGTGTACAGGAGGTCGGTGGCCAGGTTGACCAGTATATAGGTGAGGGAGATCATGAGGATGCACCCCTGCACCAGGGGGTAATCACGCCGACTGATTGACTGGATGGTGAGCCTCCCCAGACCGGGCCAGGCAAAGATGGTCTCGGTGATGATAGCCCCGGTGAGCAGGGTTCCGAACTGAAGCCCCACAATGGTCACCACCGG
The DNA here is from genome assembly GCA_005223145.1 of bacterium (candidate division B38) B3_B38. Taxonomy (GTDB): domain Bacteria; phylum Acidobacteriota; class B3-B38; order Guanabaribacteriales; family B3-B38; genus Guanabaribacterium. The sequence continues at coordinate 25,104 of NJBL01000022.1, forward strand.
TATCAGGGCATTCTTCAAAGCATGCTTATAGATAACCACCCGCTCAGGCAGTCCCTTTGCCCGGGCGGTTCTGATGTAGTCCTGCCCCATCTCCTCCAGCATGCTGGCACGCACCATCCGCGTCAATAAAGCCGTCATAGCTGTTCCCAGGGTGATAGCAGGAAGGATAAGGTGGCTCAATCCTCCACTTCCAGAAACGGGAAGGAGATTTAACTTTATAGAGAAAAGGATTATCAAAAGAGGACCCAGCCAGAAGTTGGGCATAGAGATCCCCAGAAGAGCGAGGATCATAGAGAAATGGTCAACAGGAGAGTTGCGGTTGGTGGCGGAAACGACACCCAGAGGTATAGATATTATCAATGCCAGGAGAAGGCTGGCGAGGGCTAATTCTATGGTGGCAGGGTAGCGCTGGATAATGGTCCTGAGCACCGGCTTACCTGTGTGGAGAGAAACCCCCAAGTCTCCTCGGACAAGCTTTGCGAGATAGCGGAAATACTGCACATGCAGCGGGTCGTTCAGACCGAGCTGCTGCCTCAGCCTGGCTATATCAGCTGGCTGGGCATTCTCTCCCACCATAGCCAGCACCGGGTCGCCGGGTACCAGGTGGATGAAGGAGAACACCACCGTGACCACCCCCCACACCACCGGCACCAATAGTAAGAGTCTTCTTTGAATATAGCCTCGCATACCTCTGTTCATGATTAAGAGCCTCAAAATCTACCCTATTATGGCAAAGAATGGGTGAGATTGTCAATAACAGGGGTGGTACTATCCAGAGTGATTTATCAAAAAATATGTGCATCCTATTGGTTGACAAGAACAAGGTTTTAAAATATAATTATTGAAAACAATGAGATAGTCAGGTTCTATGTATGAAAAAAAGAGAATTTGCTCTCTTCATCTTACTGGTAAGCGCGGTATTTTTTATTGGCGCTCGTCCCCCATCCAAGGTCATTCTGGTTAAGCTGGAGGATAATATTCACTCTGTATCCGCCCAGTTTATCGCCCAGTCGATTGATAAAGCCGACAGGGATCGGGCTGAGCTGGTGGTGATTCAGCTTCACACTCCCGGTGGGCTGGACCAGGCGATGAGGGAAATTATTACTAAAATATTGAACTCATCCACCCCGGTGGCGGTTTATGTAGCCCCCAGCGGTGCTCGAGCGGCTTCGGCTGGCTTTTTCATAGTGGTAGCCAGTGATATAGCGGCTATGGCTCCAGGGACCAATACAGGTGCTGCGCACCCCGTGCCTGCCCTTCCCTTTGTTAAAGTGGAAGAGAAAGATATGGAGAAGATTGTCAATGATGCGGTAGCCTACATGAGCAGCATTGTGGCTAAGAGGGGTAGGAATGTAGACCTGGCGGCAAAGGCGATAACAGAAAGCAGGTCTTACACCCCTGAGGAGGCTCTCCAGGGGGGTCTGATAGACTATATCAGCAGCGATGTGCAGGAGCTGCTAAGGGTGCTTAACGGAAAGAGAGTCGCTAAGTTCAATGGTCAGGAGGTCACCCTGAACCTCGATTCATACATCATTGAAGAGATGGAGATGACCTTCCGCCAGAGGGTATTGAGCGCCATCTCCCAGCCTTTTCTTACCTTTATCTTATTAGCCATAGGATTAATCGGTCTCTATTACGAGCTCACCCATCCCGGGCTGGTGCTGCCCGGGGTGCTGGGTGCTATCTGTCTGGTGCTGGCTTTTTTCGCCTTTCAGATTCTCCCTGTCAACTATGCGGGGTTGGTGCTTATCTTTCTGGCTATTATATTTTTCATTCTGGAGGTTAAAGTGACCAGTTATGGTATGCTTACGGTGGCGGGGATAATATCGATGATTTTCGGCTCACTGATGCTCATAAGCGGTCCTATTCCGGAAATGAGAATCCCCTTGAAGCTCATTATACCTATATCGTTGGCGATAGCCTTTATCACTACTTTTCTTCTCCGGTTGGTAGTGAAAGCTCATATGAAGAAAGTCACTACGGGGGGTGCCGGCTTGATAGGAGAGATAGGGATGGTAACCCAGGAGCTGAAGCCCGAAGGAAAGGTCTTCGTCCACGGAGAAATATGGAAAGCGGTTGTCCGCAAGGGAGGGTCGCTCCCCAAGGGGAGCAAGATAAAGGTGGTCAAAGTTAAGGGTTTGACCATCGAGGTGGAAGGCTGGAGCGAAGAGTCTCGCCCTTCACCTTAAGAAAGGATACAAAAGGAAGATATCTTAAAAAAGAACAAGCTTTTATCAACAAGGAGGGTAAAATGCCATTTGGTTTAACAGTTGCCATAGTGATTATAGTTTTGTATCTCCTGTCGGCTATCAAAATTCTCTCCGAATACGAGAGGGGAGTTATCTTCCGCTTGGGGAGGCTTCTTCCTAAGCCCAAAGGGCCAGGGCTGATATTTGTCTTTGCCCCGATAGACCGTATGGTGAGAATCAGCTTGAGGACGGTGGTTCTGGATGTCCCCGCACAGGATATAATCACCAAGGACAATGTCTCGGTTAAGGTCAATGCGGTGGTCTACTTCAGGGTCCTCGAACCCCCCAAGGCGGTGGTAGAGGTGGAGAATTATAAGTATGCCACATCCCAGCTCTCCCAGACAACCCTGAGGAGTATTCTAGGGCAGGCAGAGCTCGATGAGCTCCTCAGCGAGCGGGAGAAGCTGAACGAGCGCCTTGCGGAGATAATAGATTTGCATACCGACCCCTGGGGAGTCAAGGTCTCCATGGTGGAGGTCAAGCATGTGGACCTTCCGTCGGAGATGCAGCGGGCAATGGCTAAACAGGCAGAGGCAGAGAGGGAGAAGCGGGCAAAGATTATCCATGCCGAAGGTGAGTTTATGGCCTCAAAGCGGCTGGCAGAGGCTGGTACCATATTGAGCAAGGAGCCGGTGACCATCCAGCTCAGGTTCTTGCAGACCCTTACAGAGATTGCTACCGAGCAGAACTCCACTATCATCTTCCCCCTACCCATTGACATTTTAAAAGGGCTAATGGGCCGCACATCTTCCGGAAAATAGGGTGTTATCCCTATGGGAAAGGCTAACATATTAGTAGTGGACGACGACCCACTGGTGCGCTCGTTCATACAGGAGGCTTTGCAAAAAGAAGAGCTGGAGGTCGACCAGGCGGAGGATGGTACCTCGGCTTTGAAGCTGTTGAGGTCTAAACCATACGACCTGGTAGTGATCGATTTTGTTCTCCCCGATGTGGAAGGAGTCTCCTTCTTAAAAGAGGTGAAGAATACCCTGGGGTCTGGCGCTGATGTCATCTCTATTGGGGAGGATAGGGTGGACGAAGCGGTCAAGGCGATAAAGAATGGAGCTTACTATTACTTTGCCAAGCCGCTGATTAAGGATGAGTTTTTAGTGACCCTGCACAACTGCCTGGAAAAGATACACCTTTCTCTCGAGAATATCTCCCTCAAGAGGAAAGCCGACCTGTTTGATATTATTAAAAGCATAACCCTTACGCTGGACTTAGACAAACTGGTCACTCTATTGATGGATTCGGCAGTGGAGATCACCAGGGCTGACCTCGGCTTGTTGGCTTTGTATGAAGAGGAGCCCGGACCTCTGCGGATATACGCCCTCAGGGGGGTGAGCTTGAGGAATCTGGGAGGGGAGTTTTTTGGTCTTAAGCCCGACCGCCTGCAAGAGATAATTAAAAAGGGAGAAATCTCCTTTATTGAAGATGTGAGCAAGCATGAGGGACTCGCCCCCTGTAAGGCAGGTGAAAGGACAGTCTCTTCCCTCATAATACTCCCTGTTATCTCTAAGGGGAAGCAGTTGGGGGTGGTCATGGTGGGGAAGACCACCGAGGGGGAGAAGCGGTTCCAGAAAGAGGATATATCTTTACTATCCAAGCTCATAGGGG
>NJBL01000023.1 GCA_005223145.1 bacterium (candidate division B38) B3_B38
GTCGGGTATCTCACCTTTGAGGGAGCCAGTAACTATAAATCGTATTTCCTCGGTAGATAAAGCTCCTCCTCTTTTCTTCTTCTCTATCAGCTCGGTCATCCTTAATCTCAAAGGTGATGCCTCCAATGACTTTTAACAGGTAATCTCATCCAGAAAGCTTTCACCATGTGGAAGACCTTCTATCTCAAAGATTTCAGCTATCGTCTTTCCCACATCGGCAAAGCTTGCTCTTACGCCCAGGTTGACTCCTCCCTTTAGCTTTTCTCCCCATACCAGAAGGGGGACATACTCGCGGGAGTGGTCGGTGCTGGGGGTGGTAGGGTCGCAACCGTGGTCGGAAGTGATGATCAGCATATCCCCGGAATGCTTCGCCTCCTCCAACCCTGGCAGGACGGAGTCAAACTCCTCCAGGGCTTTGGCATACCCGGGAGCATTGTTTCTATGACCATAGAGAGCATCAAAGTCGGTAAGGGTGGTAAAGATTAGTCCGTTTCCTCCTTTTTTTACCTGCTGGATAGTCTGCTGCATCCCCTCCTGATTGTTTCGGGTATGGATTACTCTGGTCAGCCCTGAGCCGGCAAATATATCCTCCACCTTACCAATTCCTGTCACTTGCAGCCCGGCCTGCGACAGCTTATCCAGCAGGGTCTCCTCTGGAGGAGGAAGGGAGAAATCTCTCCGCTCGGGGGTTCGGGTGAAGTTCCCCAGCTGACCTATGAAAGGTCGAGCGATAACCCGAGCAACCCTGTGCTTCCCCACCAGCAATCTACGCGCAAGGAGACACATCTCATAGAGCTCTTTTAAGGGTATCACATCTTTGTGAGCAGCTATCTGAAACACACTGTCGGCTGAGGTATATACAATGGGGCAGCCGGTGCGGAGGTGCTCCTGGCCCAGCTTTTTGATTATCTCGGTACCCGAGGCTGGACGATTCCACAATATTTTCCTTCCGATTGCCTTTTCAAAGGTGAGGATAATCTCCGGGGGAAAACCCTCGGGATAAGTGGGGAAGGGTCGGTCGAGAACCACTCCCATCAGCTCCCAGTGACCGCTGGTAGTGTCTTTCCCCACAGACCTCTCCGCCATCATACCAAAGGAGGCAAGGGGATTTTTGGCTGGAGTTAAACCCTCTATCTTTTTTATATTTCCGATACCCATCTTTTGCAGATGCGGAATCTTCAAACCCACCTGTGCGGCGATATGTCCCATGGTATCACTTCCCTGGTCACCGTAGCGGGAGGCATCGGGCAGCTCCCCTACCCCAAATCCATCTATAATTATCAGGATAACTCTCTCGATAAGTGCCATTTCCTATAAATCCTTTGTCCTTCCTCCCCTCGCCCACCAGAAGGCAAGGGAAAAAGTGAGACCCGCCGAAGAAAAAACCAGAAGCCAGTAAACAGACTTGCGAGGGAGATGATAAAGATACCGAAAACAGATGCTGTAATAGTGCTGTTCCATTTGCTTACCTGCCTTTTTCAGATAATCTTGCACCCGCCTCCTCTCCCACTGCTGATGAGTCAGCGATATATAAGGGCGGTAAAATCTCGTCAAAATAAGATTCTCCTTTACAGCCCGATATAAATCTCCCTCTTCTTCATATTGGTTCCGCCATCGGGTGTGGCAGCGGGCTTCGGTGAGATAGAAATCCTCCATCCGCCAGAGTGGTTCCCTTTCACTGCCGGATATCTCTCTCAGAAGGAGAGGGCTTTGAGACCAGAGGCGGAGGCGCTCTCCCTGGAGCTGGCGCAGTTTGGAGGATGTAAAGTGGGATTTGAACCTGCCAATAGTGTTGTCCTCAATCCAGTATCCGCTCTGTACCTGGCCTATAAACAAACCTCCTAACAGGATAAAGAGAGCCAACCCCAGGAAAAAGGAGCGGATATGTCGAGGGGAAACCTTATATTTTATCCCCGCGGGAAATATAACCAGCAGGAGGAATAGCTGCCCTATCAGCCCGCCGGAAGCATCTATAGCCAGGTCCCTGAACTCCCCTACCCTGGAGGAGAGGAGCCACTGCAGTCCCTCATCGCTCATGCCGACCGTGGTAGTCAGCATCACACTCCAGCAGCAGGCGAGCCATTTGCTGAGCTTCCCCTTCAGGGCATAAAAAATCAGCAGGCTGAGAATCCCATATTCGGCAAAGTGGATGAGCTCAATCAGGGCAACGCGGCTGTCCGGGCTGATTAGACCTCGACGCACAAGGAGGAGGCAAAGAGCTACTGCGCCTGCTGCTGCATACCTCTTCAGCCTCTCTGTCTTAATATGGACAGACAGAAAGAGAGCCATTTCAATAAGGGCGATCCCCAGCAAGATATAGAGGAAAAGATTGAAATAGTCACCAAAAGATGACGATAAATAATCCCTCAGCATCCCTATATAGGGCGAGCTGAACACTATTCCCACAGAGAAAAAAAGGGAAGCCAGCGGAAAGAATACCCTTCGTACTGATGAATTTTTCACAGATATAGTCAAGGATAATTTCACCGGGGTTTAAATCCACTCCCCTCCTGCGAGAGGAGAGCTCATTTTCATCCGTCCCAGGCTCATCCTCAGAGAAAGGGCTTTAAAAAGGAGTAAAAAAACTACTACCAGTTAGCGAAATAGATTATTAGCGGAAATATCCAGGAGGTCCCCCATGCCGACTATAACGCAAAACAAAGAGAACAGCAAAGGTGCGCCTATTCTATAACTTAGCGGTTTTATCCTCTTTTTTAATGAGGAGCTGCTCCCGGTTTCTCTCATAGATAATCCTTAATCCATCCAAGGTAAGGTTTTCATCGACTTTTTTTATAAGCTTTATCTCTTTGGCGATGATATCCACCCATCCTCCCGTAGCCACTACAAAAGAGGGCTGCCCCAGCTCCTTTTCTATCTTCTTTATAATCCCTTCTACCATAGCTATATAACCATAAAAAAGCCCTGACTGCATGCTGGCTATGGTGTTCTTGCCGATAACAGTTTCCGGCTTCCTGATGTCCACCCGAGGAAGCTTAGCTGTCTCCTGGAACAGCGCCTCAGCAGATATAGAGATGCCAGGGGCGATAACACCCCCTAAGTATTCACCCTTGACAGAGATAGCGTCAAAAGTGGTAGCCGTGCCGAAATCGACCACAATTACAGGTCCCCCATATTTGCTATAAGCAGCCACACCGTTGACAATCCGGTCAGCGCCCACCTCCGAGGGATTTTCCGCCAGAATAGGCATCCCCGTTTTAATGCCGGGTTGCACTATTAAAGGGGTGAGGGAGAAATATTTATGCGACATCCCCTCTAAAGCCCCCATAAGGGGAGGAACCACGCAAGCGATAATCAGGGCGTCGATCTTCTCCCGGGGAACTCCCCGAGAAGAGAAGAGGTTGGCAATCAATATCCCATACTCATCTACAGTGCGGTTCTTTATGGTGGCTAATCTCCAGCGATAAAGCAGATTTTTCCCCTCAAATACTCCCAGCACCGTGTTAGTATTGCCGACATCCAGCGCTAATAGCACTACTTATTCACCTCCTGGAGGGAGACTATATCGGCAGCCCAGACCTCTTTGAGCTCGCCATCCCCTTTCCTCACCAGAAACCTCCCATCATCCCCAATTCCCTCGCTGATGCCGAAAAACTCCCCTTCGGGGGTAACCACCTTTACCTCCTTCCCTATCCAGTGATGTGAGTAATCCCTCCATCTCTGCATGATAGGGGTAGCCCCCGAGGTTAACAAGACTTTGTACCAATGGTCGAAATTCTGAAGGAGCTTTACAACCACCTCCTCCCGGCAGAACACTTTCCCCCCCTCTATCAATATGGAGGTGGCTTTACCTCTCAACTCGGATGGGAAATCTTCTTCCTTCTGGAGAAGGTTAAGCCCAATCCCTACAATCAGATAGCTTACCAAATCGTTCTCGGTGCCCAGCTCCACCAGAACCCCGGCTACCTTCCTATGATGCAGGAGGATATCGTTGGGCCACTTGATATCAGGGGGGAAGGGTGATAGCCCCTCAACTGTTTCAGCCACTGCCAGGGCAGAGATAATGCTGAAATATGCGAGAAACTCCACTTTTATGCGGGGACGAAGCACAATGGATAGATATATACCTTTACCCGGAGGGGAGCGCCAATGCCTTCCCAATCTCCCCTTCCCGCGGGTCTGTTCATCAGCTATGACCACGGTGCCCTCTGGTACGCCTCTGGCGGCCATTTCCAGGGCACAAGTATTGGTAGAATCGATGTTTCTGAAATAGATAATTCGTCTCCCGATTATCTCAGTAGCAAGCTGAGACCTTACCAGAGAAGGCTTCAGAAAAGTTACGCTTTGTTCCATAGAATTCCAGCAAATAGGTTTAAGATACAATGATAAAGCTAATATCTACTCCGGGGGCAGAGTGTGTCAAGTCACCTACTGAGATATAATCAACCCCGGTGGCAGCATATTGGCGGACATTATCAAGGGTTATTCCACCAGAGACCTCCAGCAAAGCCTTTCCTTTAGCCATTTGCACCGCTTCTTTGATATCCTCTACTGCCATATTATCGAGCATGATGACCTCGGCACCTGCCTCCAGAGCTTCTTTGAATTGCCTCAGGTTTTTTACCTCAATTTCTATCTTGTTCAAGAAGGGAACTTTCTTTTTCAAGTTTGAGATTGTCGGGGCGACCCCACTCGTAATATTCAAGTGATTATCTTTAATCAGCACCCCATCACTCAGGTTATAGCGATGGTTCCTCCCCCCTCCTACGCATACAGCATACTTCTCCAGATGACGCAAACCGGGGGTGGTTTTTCTGGTATCCAGAATTGTTACCGGCAAACCCTTGACTGCCTCCACAAACATACGGGTCAGAGTGGCAATGGCGCAGGTATGCTGCAAGAAATTGAGGGCGACACGCTCTGCTTTGAGGAGGGAGGAAGCTCTACCCTCCGCCAGGGCAAAATAATACCCTCCCTTATAGATCCAGTCCCCCTCATTGTATGAGGATTTGAACTTCACTTCCGGGTCCAGCTCGGTGAAAACCCTCTTAGCCACCTCGAATCCGGCCAGGACGAAGTCATCTTTGGCTATGAACTCCCCTTTCACCTTGATAGCCGAATCTATGAGGGCATCAGTGGTGATATCGCCACGACCAATATCCTCTTCTAAGGCTTCTCTCACTATTTTGTCTATAATAAAGGGGTTTAACTTGATCAAAGTTATCTCTCCTGGTTATGGTCTGATAAAGCCCTCAAGCTATCTGTCAACTTAGCAAACCGCTCCTCGAGACTGCGGTATCGTTCTTTGTTATTGGCTACCACTTCGGGAGGAGCTTTGATGAGAAACTCTTTTCGGTTGAGCTTTTTACGCAAAGCCATTAGATCATCATTTATCCTGGCGATCTCTTTCTGAAGTCTTTGGCGCTCGACCTCAAAATCTATAAGCCCTGCCAGAGGGATGGCTAATTCCACATAGGGCACCACTCCCCTGGCGCACCCCTGCATGGGGGGTAGAACCGAGTCGATATTTAGAGATTTCACCTTCGCCAGGTTAATAATATGATCCTTATGTTCTTCTATAAATTCCCTCATAAGGTTATCTTTAATTCCTAAATACAGGTCTATCAACCTGGAGGGTGGTATGTTCATCTCCGCTCTGATATTTCTAGCTTTGGTTATTAGCTCCATAAGCACACCCAGCTTCTGCTCCGCTTCCTCATCATAGGCATGGGGCTTATAGGTTGGGTATTCAGCGGTAACAATGGAGATATCTTTGTGAGGAAGCTTCTGCCATATCTCCTCGGTAATAAAGGGCATAAAGGGGTGAGCAAGACGCACTAACTCCTCCAGAATCTCTACCAGGAGGGTTTTGGCAATTTCTCTCCTCCGCTCGTTGGCTTTGTCGGAGGAGAGGTAAGGTTTAGACATCTCTATATACCAGTCGCAGAACTCGTGCCAGATGAAGTGGTAGAGGGTGTGACATGCTTCGTGAAAGCGGAATTTCTCCAGGTTCTGGTTCACATCTTTCACTACGGTATTGAGTCGGCTCTTCATCCATCTATCTATAAGGGTGAGCTCTGACCTGCTGTAGGATGTTAAATCTTCCTCAGGGTTTATGTTGAGCATCACAAAGCGGGAGGCATTCCATAGCTTATTGGTAAACGCCCGATAACCAGCCATCCTGCCCTCAGAGAGGGGTATATCCACTCCCGGGGCAGCCATAGCGGCTAAGGTGAACCTGACAGCGTCAGCGCCGTATTTATCTATCACCTCAAGCAAGTCGATGACATTCCCTTTGGACTTGCTCATTTTATCCCCATGTTCATCCCGGATAAGCCCATTAAAATATACCGTGCAGAAGGGTACCGCCTTCATGAACTTGGTTCCCATCATTATCATTCTGGCAACCCAGAAGAAAAGGATATCGAAGCCGGTTATCAACAAAGTGGTAGGATAATACCTCTCCAAATCCTCAGTCCTCTCAGGCCAGCCGAGGGTGGAAAAAGGCCACAGGGCTGAGCTGAACCAGGTATCCAGAACATCTTCATCCTGATAAATGCGGGAACTACTACAATTACGGCATTGCTTTGGCTCTTCTACCTCTACAATAATCTCTTGGCAATCGCTGCAATGCCATACCGGAATCCGATGTCCCCACCATAACTGGCGCGAAATGCACCAATCGTGTATGTTGGTCATCCACTCGTAATAGGTCTTTGTCCAGAGGGATGGGATAAACTTAATCTTGTCCTTTTTGACAACCTCTAAGGCTTTTCTGGCCAAGGGTTTTATTCTGACGAACCATTGGGTCGATAGATAAGGCTCCACTACAGTGCGACATCTATCACAATGCCCTACTGCATGACGATAATCCTCTAATTTCAGGAGGAACCCCTTTTCTTTAAGTTCGCTTACTAACTCCTCACGGCACTGGTATCTATCCAAGCCCTTGAACTTGCCGGCATTCTCGTTCATCCTTCCCTCTTCATCAAAGATGAGTATCTGAGGGAGGTTATGCCGCAGACCCGCCTGGAAGTCGAGAGGGTCATGGGCAGGGGTCACTTTCATAATGCTGGTGCCGAACTCGCGGTCTACATAAGTATCTTTTATTATAGGAAGCTTTCGACCAACCAGGGGAAGGAGAGCTTTCTTCCCATCGAGCCAGGCGAACCTCTCATCTTCGGGATGGACCGCCAGAGCAGTGTCTCCCAGCATGGTCTCGGGTCTGGTGGTGGCAATAACCACATATTTATCGGTTCCTATGATAGGATACTTTATATAATAAAGTTTGCCCGACACCTCCACATGGTCCACCTCCAGGTCGGAGATAGCCGATTTGCAGCGGGGGCACCAGTTTACGATATATTTATCCCGATAGATAAGTCCCTCTTTATAAAGTTCAACGAATACCTGTCGCACTGCTCTGGAAAGACCCTCATCCAGGGTAAATCTCTTTCGTGACCAATCTAATGAAGCCCCCAACTTCTGGAGCTGATGGATGATAACCTTTTCGCTCTCTTCCTTCCATCGCCAGACCTCTTTTTCAAACTCCTCTCTACCGAGGTTGCTTCGGTGAAGACCCTTTTTGCCTAAGTGCTTCTCCACCACTATCTGGGTGGTTATTCCAGCATGGTCGGTGCCGGGAAGCCAGAGGGTATCATACCCCTGCATCCTTTTCCAGCGAACTACGATGTCTTGCAAGGTATTATTGAGGGCATGCCCGATATGAAGAGCGCCGGTTACATTGGGGGGTGGGATGACCATAGAGAAATGCTTGCGGGATGAATTGACATCCGCCTTGAAAAGATTGTTTTCCAGCCAGTATGCATACCACTTCTCTTCAACCTTTTTGGGGTCGTAAGATTTGCTCAGCTCTATCTCTCTGGACACTTGCCCTTCCTTCCCTTTTTCTAATTATATCACGATACCCATAAAAGAAAAAAAGTAGGTTTTCTCACCTACTCCTTTTATTCTTATCTTTTCGGGAATAAAAATTCTTCTCTATATTTATAGTGAATATCAACCTCTCAGGATTTGGGTTCCCACAGGCTACACCTTGTTTTCTCGTCTATTCGCCCTTGAATTCCTCGATAGCCTTCTTTATCAACTCTTCAGCTAACTCGGGGACTACTTCCCAGGCGATCTCTCTGATTACTTTATCCGATATCTTCTCTATTACCCTCTTGACGATGGTATCTATCTCTTCCTCAGAAAGGGCTATTGGCTTCACCTCTGGTGCCGGCTCCTCTACCTCAGGCTGGGGCTCTTCTAAGCTGGGGATTTCCTCCTCTAACACAGTGGGCATCTCCACCTCTTCCCGCTCCTCCTCCTGGATGGTAACCTCCTCTTCCGCTTCCTCCTCAACAACAGGTGCTTCCACTTCAACCTCAGCCTCTTCAACTGGGGGAGCTTCCGGTTTCTCCGCTTTTTCCTCTTCCAGCTCTTCTATTTTGATTTCTTCTATCTCCTCTGTTTTGACCTCTTTAGGCTCACCTTCTTCTGGGGGGTAGGGTTTCTCTTCTACACCCTCTGCTGGGATTTCTTCTTTCTCTGGTTCAGGCATCAATTTGGATATTTCGCCCTCTTCCTCTAACAGTTCCAAAAGCTCCTTCTCTTCTTCGAGGGATGGTTCCTCAAGCTTATACATCGCTTCTTCCAGCTCTTTCTCCTCTTCTACCGCAATCTCCTCCTCAACTTCTTCTTCCTCTATCGGCTTCTCACCAACCTCTTCTGGGGCTGCCTTTTCCATTTTTTCCTCGCTGATCGGTTCTTCCGGAAGAATCTCTTTTTCTAAAGCTGGTGGAGGCTGCACTTTAGGCTCTAAAGTGGACAAAACCTCTTTGACCTTGGCAATGAAGTTCTTTGACTGAAAAGGCTTGGAGATTATGCCATCGTATCTCACGCTCTTCGCTTTCTCTTCATCGAACGGTTCGAAGGTCCCCTTAAGCAGCATGACCGGGATATGGGAAAGCGCCGGGTGCGTCTTAACCTCCCGGCAGAGGTCGTATCCATCCATTTCTGGCATGTTTACATCAGCTATTATTAGGTCGGGATTTACTTCTCTAATCTTTTCCAATGCCTGCTTTCCATCTCTGGCAGTAATTAGCTCAAAATCTTCCTCTGCAAAGGTAAGCTCTACTACCCGATGAATGGTCAAACTGTCGTCTGCCAGCAAAATTATTTTTGCCATAAATCCCTCCACTTTATATTTGGACCTTTAGGCGACCTTTTAATTAAATATAAAATATCATCAATTTAAAGCAGTGTCAAGCATTTATTGGATAACCCCGCAGAGGGATTAAAGCTTAACTATCTTGTTGCTGACAATCCCTTTGGTAGCATTTCTGGTATCGAATATCAGTCTGGAGTGCTCAACTATCCATTTATAATCGTAAACAGAATGGTCGGTAGCTATAATAACGCAATCGGCCCGGGCAAGAATCCCTTTAGTCAAAGCCTGGGACTTCAAGGTTTCGCTGTTGGTCTTCAAGAAAAGAACATAGGGGTCATTATAAAGAACTCTTCCCCCCTTTTGCATTAAAATCCTCATTATCTCTATTGCAGGGGACTTCCGGGTATCATTAATGTCTCTCTTATAGGCGACTCCTAAAATCAGAAAAAAGAAGCCGTTTATTGACTTTCCTCTCTCGTTAAGCAGCTCATCAAGGCGATTTACAATGTAAGAGGGCATATTGCTGTTTATCTCCCCTGCAAGCTCAATAAAGCGAGCATGGTAATTTAACTTCTTTAATTTCCATGAGAGATAATGAGGGTCAACAGGAATACAGTGCCCTCCGGAGCCCGGACCCGGGTAAAAGGGGGTAAAACCGAAGGGCTTGGTGGAAGCAGCTTCTATGACATCCCATACATCTATTTTTAGCTTGTTGCAAATTATAGCTACCTCGTTGACCAAAGCGATGTTAATACTTCTGAATGTATTCTCCAGAAGTTTTACCATCTCGGCACTTTCGGTGCTGGAAACTGGCACCACTTTCTCTATTATCTGCTCGAAAAACTTCCTGGCCACCTCGGTGCAATTAGAGGTAAGACCCCCGACCACCCTGGGAGTGTTGGTGAGATAGTATGCTTTATTGCCCGGGTCAATCCGCTCGGGAGAAAAAGCCAGATAAAAGTCTTTCCCTGCTGCCATTCCGCTCTGTTCCAAAATGGGTTTGATTATCTCGCTTGTGGTTCCCGGATATGTAGTGCTTTCAACCAATATCAGCTGACCTTTTTTGAGGTACTTGACGATTTCCTGGCAACATTCAATGATATGGGATATATCGGGGTCCTTGGTTTTGCTCAAAGAGGTGGGGACGCAGATACAGATAACATCAATCCCTCGTAAGATGCGATAATCGGCAGTAGCGGAAATCCTCCCCCTCTTCACCAAAGCTCCAAACTCGTGGCTATCAATATCAAAAATATAAGACTCTCCTCTATTTATGGAATCCACCCTCTTCTTGTCAATGTCAATTCCAACCACTTCGAAGCCCACCTTGCCCAGCTCAACTAACAGAGGGAGTCCCACATATCCCAATCCGATTACAGCTACACGGGCGGATTTTTTCTTGATGAATTCAATAACTTTTTCCATATTAAGGCCTTAATATCGATTCTAACTTAAATTTATCTTGCCCTCCAACCAGCCGATTTTTATTTCTTGCTTCTCCTCCGGGCTGGGAATGTAGGGCTTGATGTCTATAACAGGGGACTGGTCAATGGCATCCAGTCCCTTTACCTTTAGGATATTTCGCTCCACTTTAATCAACCTCACCAGAGAAAGCCCCAGGGGATTTGGTCTATGTGGAGCTCGGGTGGCGAAAAGACCGCGCATCCTATCATCAAGCCTCGGTTTAGCCAGTAAGGCGGCAGGTGGCGCTCGATGCATCCAGTACAGTATGAACAGATGGGAAAAGCCTTCCACATCCTTTAATCCTTCCATATACTCGGGATATATCTCAATCTGACTCTCGCACTCCCTGAGCTCCTTCCCTCGGGGGACCTCATCTGGCTCCCGGAAAGGTGAGTGTACCACCCCGATTGCCTTCAACCTCATCTCCTTTGCCACTGTCATAAGATAATAACTCCTTGACCCATCCGCCTTGGGTATCACCAATATTTATCTTTATATTTCTGATAATAGCTGATAGTACTCTCAATCCCCTTGTCTAAGGAGACCTGGGGTTTCCAGCCCAGGCGACGGGAGACCTTGCTTATGTCGGTTACGTAATCCCCGGTTTCCACAAAAGCTGAATCTTTGGGCCACTCCATATTCACTACCTTTGCATTCGGCAGGAAGAAGCCTACCTTCTTCACCATCTCCTTAAAAGTCGTCCCGATTCCCGTACCCAGATTGAAGACATCGTGCCGCAAACTCTCATCAGCTGCCGCCATCAGCATAGCATCAGCCACATCGGTCACATAGATATAATCGCGAACCTGTTTCCCCTCGCCGTAAATGCTCAACTCCTTCCCCTCCAGAGCCAGCTTGACGAACCAGTTTAGAATACCGTAGCGACTGTGCTTCATCTGCTGTCGGGGACCGAAGGGGTTAGCAATCCTGAAGATGACTATGGGTATTCCATAATAATGATGGTAGAAAGTGAAGTATTTTTCTGCGGTAAGCTTATGGATACCATAAATGCTTAGACAGTTAAATGGATGAGCCTCATCCACCGGGTTGTACTCAATGGAGCCGTAAACAAAGCGGGAGCTGGAAAATATGATCTTAGCCTCCCTGTTATGGAGCCGACACGCCTCCAGCACATTCAGATGCCCGCGGCAGTTTATTTCCAAATCTAAGAAGGGCTGAGTGATGCTATCCATATAGCTCACCTGAGCGGCTAAGTCGAAGATAACCTTCTTTCCCACCACTACCTTCTGCATCAACTCAAAGTCCCTTATATCCCCCTCAATGAAGACTATATCATCTTTTATCTCTTCTAAGTTGAACCTGTTTCCACCATAGAGGGGCAACATAGCATCAAGGATAGTGACCTTCGCCCCCAAGGGGACAGCAAGGTTGGCTATGGTACTGCCGATCATCCCCGCCCCACCGGTTATTAAAATCTCCTTTCCTTTTAAATCTCTCAATCTACTACTTTCCATCAAACTTCTTTCCTTTCCAATGTCGTTTTGCTCCTTCTTCAAGCTCACTTATGGCAAATGGAAAGCACTTTGAATACTTTCCTCTAAGTTAGAATTAAGATTTCCACATGGCTGATTTAAATTATGCTACTTCACCACAGGGGAATAAGTCAATCAAAAAGCTCTTCCTTTCCAGATAGAAGCTAAGAGAAACAGTGAACCTCTTCCCATCTTGAAAAACAAACGCTCTCCCTCAAAAAGCTTGGAGGGCTTGAGACTCACAAAATGAACTCAGGTCTTCAGCTTCTTGCCCAGTAGCCTTTCCACATCCTCAACCTTGCCCTTTAATCTACCGGTTCGCCCGGCAAAATCATCTATAATAATAGTAGTCAGCACCCGCTCAGAGAAGTTTTTCATAAGGTGGTGGCAATCTCTTATCAACTGCATCACCTCATCCCATTCTCCCTCCACCAGGGTGGACATGGCTGTCAATTGGTAATCTAATCCCCTCTCATCGACCAGCTTCAGTATTTGAGAGACATATTCCCCTACCTTCTCCTCCTTCCCCATGGGGATGACGCTGAATTGAGCAAGCATATAGACCTCCATCTAAACGGTCGGTTCCTTAAAAATATCAGCTCCCTTTCAATCCTCTTCTTATTTAAAAATGATTAGATGATTATTGTGTCTTACCTATGTAAACCCTCGGTAAAAGCGAGCTCATGCCAATGAGCAGTTTATAGACCGAAATCCCTGCCCAGTCAGCTACTTCCTCAGCAGTTATCTCAAGCTTCCCCTGAATGCCGATGAGAACCACCTCTTCCCCTATATCGATATCTTTGCTCCCCTGGATGTTAACTGTCATATGATTGGCAGTAATTAAGGCAACAAGGGGGAACCTCTGCCCCTTTATGAGTACCTCTCCCTTACCAGCAACCTGCGGTGGATAACCATCGGAGTAGCCGATGGGGAGAGTGGCAATTGTCTCCTTCTTTTTGGCGACAAACTCCCGGTGATAGGAGACGGAGTCACCGGGGCGAAGCTCCTTTACATAAATCACCCTTGTTTTAAGTTGAAGAACCGGCTTCAATTCTACTCTCCTCTCTTGATGAGCCTTAGCTGATGGGTAGTGACCATAAATCATAATTCCGGGTCGCACCATATCCAGATGAGCCTGGGGCATAGATAGAATGCCTGCACTACTGGCAGCGTGCCTTAAGCCCAGGCTTATCCCTTTGCTTTTCGCCTCCTGGCATAGCTGGAGGAACCGCTGTAGCTGTATGCGGTCGAAATCCGTGTCCTCACTGAAAGTGGTGAATACCCCTTCAATGAGGAGTTCCCTGGCAGAGGCTGCCCTCTCCACCAGAGGGAGAGCGCGGTAATAGGGGACCCCCACCCTCCCCAGACCGCTATCTATCTTGAGGTGGATGCGGGCTCTTTTTCCCTGGCGGCGGGCTGCGGCGATGAGGTAATCCACCCGGTCGCTGTAGACAGACTGGGAGATGCCGAGCTTTACAATCTCCTCTGCTTCCTCCCGGGAAAAGGGACCGATATTGAGGATGGGGCATTTCACCCCCGCCTCTCTAAGATTGCACGCTTCGCTGTACTTACCTACCATCAGACCGGCAACTTCCAGCTTCTCCAGAAACCTACCCACTCCCACCAGACCATGTCCATAGGCGTTGCCTTTAATAACCACCATAATCGGCTTCCCCCTGGTGAACTTCCGGAGCTGGGAGATATTCCAGGCTATGTGGTTAAGGTCTATTTCCAGCCAGGGGTCAAAACCTCCCGAAGGCTCTGCGGCCAATTGATTTCTATGGAGGGAAAAAGGGAAGGTCTTACCTTTAAAAAGGGCTATGCCGGCTGCGCCTTCTCCGGCTACCTGCAAGAATTTCCTTCTATTATATGGCATATATTGACCTCCTCGGTGAAAGACACCATAACCATAGAGTATTAAACCCTTCCTCCGGATTGGCTATTAGCTCCTATTTATTAGCCCCTTCGCCTCCTTCCGGTTTGAGACAGTTGCCAAGCCAGCCCGGAATATTATGCGACCTTTCTATTCGCCGGGCAGGCTTTTCGTTATTAATTCATATTCAAAACCTATATGGTTCTTCAATCCATAAATGGTTTCAGCTGCTCTTCTCTGGGTGGCGAGGTGAGAAGACTTACCAGGATATAGCTCCCCAAGGAGACTGCAAGAGCCGGGAATATAAGAGGAATACCATAGGGTTCGCCCAGCTTCTTCAAGAGGAGGGCTACCACAGTGCCGGAGATAATGGAGGTCAACGCCCCGGCAGTATTGGCCCTTTTCCAGAGAAATGCCCCTATTAGCGCCGGGGTAATGGCAACCCCATAGATGGTGTATGCGAAGAATGCCATATCCAGAACCGAGGTCAGATACATAGCCAGTATAAAGGCCACCACCCCTAATACCAAAACAACAATCTTAGAAAGGATAAGCATCCTCCTCTGGGAAGCCTGGGGATTGATAAAGCGCTGATAGATATCTCTCATCACCGTGGTAGCAGGGCTGAGAAGGTAGTTGTTCCCCGTAGAAACCACCACCGCGCAGGCTGCCGCCAGAAGCAAAATACCGAGCACCATCGGCAGACCATAAGCAGCCGCATGGAGGATAACCGTATCGGGACGCTCAAGCGATGGGAACGCTGCTCTACCAACAACCGCCAGGGCTATGACCGCTGTCTCCACAATGACCACACCGACAATCCACATTAATACTGATTGCTTGGCTGCTTTGGCATCGCGGGCGGAGTAGAACTTCTGATACATACTCTGAACCCCAAGGAGAAGCAAGAAGGTAGAGAAGAAGAAACCGATGGCTTTGAGCAAGGGTCGCTCTCCAAATTGAGCATTGACAAGTGCAAAATGCTCAGCAGGAAGCTTGTCGGGCAGTGCTGCCCACCCGCCAACAAAGCTCAGCAGGAAGGGAACAGCGATAATGGTAGCCAGAACGATAACAATCCCGTTGGACACATCAGTGTAAGCAACCGCAATCATCCCCGCCAGCGCAGTAAACAGAATTACAAAGCCAGCTGCGAGCAGTTGACCGACCCCTACCGAAATTTTGTCACCGGTAATGATGTTCAGGATATAACCCCCCGCTCTGAACTGGTAGCTCACAATGGCGGTAAAGGATATAATGACCGCAACACTGCCAAACAGCCTCGCCCACTTGTTATAGCGTGCTTCCAGTATATCCCCAATGGTATATTGCCCGAACTTGCGGATTCTCCCTGAAATGAAATAGATAACCAGTATGCCAAACCAAGCCCCCGCTGGCAACCAAAGGGCAGACCAGCCAGCCAGGAAACCAAACTCCGCCCCGGCAATAAAAGAGCCCGAGCCAATCCAGGTGCAAATCAAAGTGAACACCATCACCGTGGGCGAGAGTTTACGACCGGCAACCATGAAGTCCTCCTGGGTCTTCACCTTCTTAGCACGCCACATATTAAGCCCGACCAGAACCAGAAGGTAGGCTAAAATAACATACAGATAGTAAATCATAGCAAACCTCCTCTCCTATCAGATACTTCATTGATAGTATGGAAACAGACCATTCAGCCTATTCTCCCTTAATAGCCTTCTTTTTTATCTACTACATTAATCAGCGGTTGGCCCTTAATATATTTGCTGAGATTAGAGCGAAATATATCCACTGCTCGCTGGAAATAGTATCGGCTTAGCCCAGCGATATGCGGGGTTATGATGACATTATCCATTCCGTAAAGGGGGCTCCCTTGTGGAAGGGGCTCATCCTCAAAGACATCGAGTGCAGCTCCCGCAATTTTCCCCTCTTCAAGGGCTTTAATCAGAGCTTTCTCCTGGATGATTTTACCACGGCTGATATTAATAAGATAGGCACTCCTCTTCATCAGAGCAAACTCCCCCTTTCCTATCAACCCACGGGTTCTGGATGTCAAAGGCACAGATATTACCACCCAGTCAGCCTCCTTCAGCAGAAGAGGCAGCTCTTCTGGCGGAAGGAGCTGGTCCACGCCCTCTGGTAGCTCTTCAAGTGAATGCCTTTTAGTGGCTGCTACTCTCATACCGAAGCAGTTAGCTCTCTTTGCTATCTGTCGCCCGATGCTCCCCAACCCAATGATACCCATGGTCTTGCTGTATAGCTCATCAAATTGATGTACCCCCTCCAGCATTCCTTCTGTCCCCCACTCTCCTCTTATTTGATATTTAACCGCTAAGGGCAGCTTGCGGAGCAGAGAGAGGATTAAGCCCATGGCATGCTCTGCAGCGGGGATGGAGTGAATCCCCCGGCAGTTGGTCAGTATCACAGGGCTGTCAATAATCTCCTTATGAAGGCTACCACCCACTCCAGCGGCGGCCACATGGACCCACTTCAGCCTCCGGGCTCGCAAAAAAACCTCCATGGGCAACCTCCAGCCAAAAAGGATATCTGCCTCCACTATACGCCTTTCCAGCTCTTCCTGGCTGTTAGCTCTCTCTATGTCTACCGAGGTAAACTCATCCCTCAGCGAGACTACCATCCTCTGCGGAAGGTTCCAGGGGGGGAGCTTATGGTAAAGAGCTATTACGACCTTGAGTCTCTTTTCCGCCAATCTCCATCCTTTCGCTTTTTAAAGCTTGGCAATGAACAGATTAGATTGTTAATACCTTGTATGAGCGGACAACAAGGGTGCTCTCTATTCTCTTTCCTCAATCCTGGGAAAGAGAGCCTCTCCGGGTTTTACCACAGTATCCGAGGGGATTTTTTTCCATCCCTCCAGCTCCTTGAAAGTTACTTTTTCGAAATCGGATGCCAGTCCTAATTGTTGCCATACCTCTTTGGTTTTAGCCGGCATTATCGGTTTCAGCAGGATGGTAACCTGTCTGATGGCTTCCATCAGATTGTAGAGAACTTCGGCTAACCTCCCCTTCTTTGAGGTATCTTTAGCTAATAGCCAGGGTTTCTGGCTATCAATGTACAGGTTGGCTCCTCGAATCAGCTCCCAGGCAACCCTGACCCCCTGGTGGAGCTGATAGCTCTCCATCGCTTGCTGGTAGCGACTCAGCAGACCCTCAGCTATATCTTGGAGGTAGGTATCATCGGAAGCTTTGGTTGGGAGGACTACCCTCCCCTTTTGATATTTGTCAACCATGGTTAGGCTTCGGGAGACCAGATTGCCATAGTCGTTAGCCAGGTCGGAGTTGAATCTCTCTTTAAAGCGCTCCAGAGAGAAGTCGCCATCCCTATCGAAGGGTATCTCGCTTATGAGAAAATATCTGAGGGAGTCCGCACCATAGGTTTGCGCTAATCGGACGGGATCAAGTATGGTACCGGTGGTCTTGCTCATCTTCTCACCCCGGAGCTTTACAAAGCCGTGTCCGAAGATGGACTTAGGGAGAGGAATGTCGGCACTGAGCAGCATAGCGGGCCATATGATGCAATGAAAGCGAGTGATATCCTTACCAATGATGTGGAGGTCGGCAGGCCAATACCTATGGTATCTTTTCGAGTCATCACTGAAACCTATTCCGGAGACATAGTTTATCAGGGCATCAAACCAGACATAGACCACACTTTCCTTATCAAAAGGCAAAGGTATTCCCCAGGGGGTCCCCGAGCGGGAGATGCTTATATCCTCAAGCCCGCTCTTCAGCACGCTCACTATCTCATTTCGCCTCACCGCGGGGAGAATAAATTCAGGATACTCCTCTATATGGTGCAACAGCCGTTCTCTATATCGTGAAAGGGAGAAGAAATAGTTTTCCTCTGTTATCCAGCCGGGAATGGTACCGTGTGAAGGGCACTTACCATCGATTAAATCTTTACTCTGGTAAAAAGCCTCGCAGGAGATGCAATACCACCCCTGATACTTCCCCTTATAAATATCCCCTTTCTTGTGAATCTTTTGCAGCAACTCATTGACTGTGGAGATGTGGCGAGGGTCAGTAGTGCGGATGAAATCATCGAAGGATATGTGCAGCATCTTCCAGGTGCGGCGAAATTCCTCCTCCATCTGGTCGCAATAGTCCATCACATCGAGGTTCAGTTCCTTCGCCCGGGCGGCTACATTCTGACTGTGTTCGTCATTGCCCATCAGGAAATAGGTATCGTAGCCCTTCAGTCTCTTGTAGCGGGCGATGACATCGGCAGCAATCTTCTCGTAAGCGGTGCCCAGGTGGGGCTTGCTGTTCACATAATCAATGGCAGTGGTGAGATAAAACTTTGGCATCGATCTTCTCTCTCCCTTATTAAATCGGAATCTTTAACTCTACGGAATCACCAATAAAAGGTTATCTCCCTTCTTTGGTCTTCTGCAAAATACGAAAATAATATTGCTCGTATTGGTCGACAATAGATTTTAAGGAAAAATAGTCCAACACCCTCTGCCTCCCCTTTAACCCCATCTCCCTTCTGAGGGGTTCATTCTGAAGCAGATTAAGTGAATACTCATACATAGTCCTAATATCACCCACTTCGCAGAGGAAACCGACCTCGCCGTGGATAATTACTTCGGGCAATCCCCCTACACTGGTGGCAATCACTGGCACTTCGCAGGCCATGGCTTCTAAAGCCACCAGACCGAAGCTCTCGATGCCACTGGGCAGCAACATAAGGTCGCTATTGTTGAGCAGCTGCGTAATGGCGTTCTGCTTCCCCAGGAAATGAACTGAGGAGATAATCCCCTTCTGTCGGCACAGCTGCTCTGTTTTAGCCCTCTCCGGTCCGTCTCCCACCAGTAGGAGCTGGCAAGGGATAGCTTTCCGAAGAAGATAAAACACCTCTACTACATCCGCCAGCCGCTTTAAGGGTCGGAAGTTGGAGATGTGGATCAGCACCTTCTCCCCTTTTCGCTTAGCCTCTCTTGGGCAAGGAGGGACCGTCTCCCGACGGAATTTCTGGGTATCAACAAAATTGGGAATCACCTCTATATCCTTGGCGATACCCAACTTCTCAATAGTGGTCTCCTTTAGATATTGAGAGACGGCGGTGATTCCATCGCTCTGCTCCATACTCAGTCTGGCAACCGGCAGGTAGGAGGGATTTTTCCCTACCACGGTGATATCGGTCCCGTGCAAAGTGGTGATAATCTTAAATCTCTTGGGAGGGGGTATCTCCCGGGCTAAAAAGGCGCTGGTGGCATGAGGTATAGCGTAATGGACATGCAGCAGTTCAAGCTTCCTATACTCGGCCACTTCGGCTATTTTGGTGGCCAGAGCTAAAGAATAAGGGGGATACTGAAACAGAGGGTAGGTAGGTACCTCCACCTCGTGAAAGAAAACTCTATCCTGGAAGCTATCCAGCCGCTGGGGAATGGAATAGCTAATAAAGTGAACAAGATGACCTCGCCGAGCCATCTCCTGACCCAGCTCAGTGGCTATGACCCCGCTCCCTCCATATGTTGGATAACAGACTATCCCAATGTTCATCCTGCCAATGCTCCCCCTCTCTCATCTCCCGGGGGTATTGAAGACCCTCTCCGGGGAGATGTTTCGGAAGAAGTTAACCGGGTCTTCCACTTCCAGCGCCTCCTTAACAATGAAAGGCTCTCCATATTCCACCCCAATCAGAGAACCATAATAGCGGGAGAGGTTTTTTATGGTTTCCAAAAAATAATCGGTATCAACCACCCCGGGCACCCCAGCCTCTTCTGAGAACTGGGACTTATAAGCCATTATAGCCTCCCATTTGAGTTGAAAATATGGGGTAATATCCACCACAAATGAAGGGGTAAACTCGGAACGACAGCGATAATAGACAACCCTCTTGGGGCGGAAGGGTGCCTCCCCGGTCTCTATTTTTACCAGACCCGAATAAAAGGCAGCCTCACTGACCAGTTGGCTGCAGTGAGCATGGTCGTAGTGTCGGCACCTCCAGTAAGGGACTAAGATTATAAGGGGACGGTAGCTACGGATGAGGCGGATGACCTTCAGCTTGTTTTCCCTGTTAATCTCAATATTTCCATCTGGCAGCCCCAGGTTCTCCCTCACCGATAAGCCCATTATCTCTGCCGCCTTAGCCGCTTCAACTTTGCGCTGCTCGGGGGTGCCCCTTGTTCCCAGCTCGCCTCGGGTAAGGTCTATTACCCCCGCACGGTAGCCCTTTTTCACCGATTTGATTATGGTTCCGCTACAGGTGAGCTCAATATCGTCAGGGTGGGCGGCAAAGGCTAAAATATCTAATTCCATTATCCAGTCCCCTTCAGCTAAGGTATATTATTTTATGGTCAAAGCGGTGAAGGTCTATCTCCTTATATATTAATCGAAGAAAAGCCTCCCCATAGCGGGAAAGGTAATAAAAAGGATTGAGTATTCTTTCCTGTAATTGTTTATAAGGAAAGAGGTTATTGAAAACCTTGTCTACCTGATGAAGAAGCATTTTGTGCCTCTGAAGACGAGCCCGGCGGTATCTTCCTGCCAGGTGGTTTATCTGATAGCTAATCTTCTGCCAGCTCTTCTCTGAAGCCCCAACCAGGGTGGGGTCGGTCTGTTGGAGATGCTTCCGCAACTCATTTACGATAGCCCCTATCTTCTGGTGAACGCTGGGGAAAGGGTCATCCTGGGGATTGACCTCTACAGGGGGTATAATTTTCTCAAGCAATTGCTCTTTCCCCGCCAATAAGTGGCTGAAGCTCAGACTAAATCTGTCCATCACTCTCTTAACCTTATTCTCCACCACAGTGAAGCTGCCCCTGGGGAAGATGACCGGCATAGGAAGCTCAAAGAACGGATAAAGAGGCTGTAGTTGAGCGAAATAGGCAACCTCCGATGGTCCCGCCACATAGGCTATGGTAGGAAAGAGAGAGTCCTGAAACAGAGGACGCAGGACCACGTTGGGGACGAACTGCCCGGGGCTCTTCTCCAGGAGCAGGAGCAGTTCCTTTCGGTTAAAAGCCTCTTCCCTCCCCCTGGGAGAGAAGCCTCCGTTACTTTTTAGCAGGGAATATTTCTCTCCCTCAATTTTGATAAACAGGCAGGCATTCTGTGGAAGGTCCAGCAGATCAACCTGAAGGGGATAGCCAGCTTTAAGAAGCTCCTTGTTGCGGTCAGCCAGAATATCGGTAAATTCAGCAAAGTTATCAATAACCCGGGTAAATAAAGGACGAGCCAGGGCTTTAAGCCTTTCATCGGAAGGGTCGGCGATTACCAACCCATGACTTCGGAACAGATAGGTCATAAGCCTGGCAAAAGAAGAAGAGAAGGTCTCTTCGGAGTGGTAGAAGGTAACCATCTTTTTCCAGAGTTCAGGCTTGAACTCGTTATCGGGCACCAGGGTGTGGAGCCTTTTGAGAAGCAATTCTATCTGTTCCCCCAAATTTAGCTCACCCACCGGTCTCCTTTTTTCGCTGAAGGGTTCCCCTAGGGTTAACCTTACAGGGCGATTCTGGCTGTCAATGAAATTTAAGGAATTAACCTCCGAGAGGTCGTGGTCCTCTGCTTCCATCCAGAAGATGGGGACCACTCTCCATTTAAATCTCTCCTTCAATTCCGCCGCTAACTTTATGGCAGTGAGAGCTTTGTACAGGGTATAGAGGGGATTGAGCAATAGACCAACCTGCTGACCGCTCAGCACGGCAACGGTATCCTTCATCTCCAATAGGGCAATGTTATCAAACACCTTCTGCTCAGCTCCCCACTTTTTGTTCTGCGCTTGAAGAACTTGGGCGACCTCCTTCCGGGTTAAGCCTTTTGAGGAGATGGATTCATGAAGGGCTTCCCAGGAGCTGCTTATAAGATAGCAATTCCCCCCATAAAAGTGCGCTACCTTCGGAAAATCATAAATATAATCAGCAAAGAGCCGAGGGGTCCGGGGAAGGTTATTATGGGTGATGAAATAGTCCATTATTTCAGGTGTTCCCCGAGGTAATCTTTCAATTTGTCTATGGGTACCCGATCCTGAAGCATGGTATCCCGGTCTCTGACAGTCACTGCATTATCCTTCAGGGACTGGAAGTCAAAGGTAACGCAATAAGGGGTTCCTATCTCATCCTGACGCCGGTAGAGGCGACCGATTGCCCCCTTCTCATCATAGAAAGTCTTGAATTCCTTCTTAAGCTCCCGCTCCAGTTTGATGGTAGGCTCCCTGAGCTTCTTGACCAGAGGAAACACCGCCACCTCAACAGGGGCTAATTTGGGCTTCAAACTGAGGAGGTTCCGCTCCTCTCCGTTCTCCAGCTCCTCTACATGAAAGGCATCGGCCATAACCGTAAGAAATGTTCTGTCCACCCCGGCTGAGGTTTCAATGACCGCGGGGATAAACCTCTCCTTAGCCTCATCATCGTAGTAGGTGAGGTCTTTCTTGGAGAAGTTTATATGCTGTTTGAGGTCGAAATCCCCTCGGTCGGCAATCCCTTCCAGCTCCTGCCAGCCGAAGGGGAAGTTGTATTCAATGTCTATGCACTCTCTGGCGTAGTGGGCTAATTCATCCTTGGAATGGGGACGCAACCTCAGATTCTCCTTCTTAATTCCCAGCTCTATATACCAGTTAAACCTCTCCTGAACCCAGTAGTCGAACCATTTTTTGCTTTCCCGGGCATTGATGAAATATTCCATCTCCATCTGGTCGAATTCCCGGGAGCGAAAGATGAAATTCCGGGGGGTGACCTCATTACGGAAAGCCTTCCCCATCTGGGCAACCCCGAAGGGAATCTTCAGCCGGGTGCTGGCGAGGATGTTTTTGAAATTGATGAAGATGGACTGGGCTGTCTCCGGTCTCAGGTAGCTCAGCGATTGCGAGTCGGAGGAGGGTCCTATATGGGTCTGAAACATCAGGTTGAACTGCCGGGGAGGGGTTAGCTCCCCACCGCATTCGGGGCATTTATCACCACTGAACTGGTCTGTTCGGAAGCGCTTTTTGCACTGCTTACAATCGACCATCAGGTCATGGAAGCACTCCACATGCCCCGAAGCCTCCCATACCTGCGGATGGGCTATTATAGAGCTATCCAGTCCCACTATATCATCGCGGCGATAGACCAGACTTTCCCACCAATGGTCGCTTATTTTCTTTTTAAGTATCGCCCCTTGGGGTCCATAGTCCCAGAAGCCGGTCAATCCTCCATAGATCTCGCTGCTCTGGAAAACAAACCCCCGGCGCTTACAAAGGGAGACCAGCTCCCCCATCTTATCTTCAGATGAAAGCTCTTTTTCTCTCTTCACGGGAACCACCTTCTCCACGGCACTAATAGAAGATGTAAAAAAATCTTTGCAGCTCTACTAACCAGGGGGCTCTTCGCTCTTCTTCTCTGCTTCCCCTGTCATAGGTTCGAATTTAACCGGTATGATTCGCTGTTCTTGATAGCCCTCAGATGTTTTAGTCAGGAGGATTAACTCCTGAAAAAGCTCCCCCACGGGAATAATCATCTGCCCCCCAACCCTCAGCTGTTCAAGAAGGGGCAGAGGAATATGGTCCGGGGCGGCGGTCACCACGATGTCATCAAAAAGGGCAAATTCCTTCCATCCATGGTATCCATCGGCTACCTTAATATGGATATTTTCATAGCCGAGTTTATCAAGCCTTTGCTTAGCCTGATTGGCTAAGTCGGCGATGATTTCAATGGAGTAAACTTCCTCGACTATCTCCGCCAGAATTGCCGATTGATAGCCGGAGCCGGTCCCTATCTCCAGCACCCTTTCGTCTCCCTCCAGCTTCAGAGCTTCTGTCATTAGGGCTATGATATAGGGACGCGATATAAACTGCCCATAGCCAATGGTTAAGGGGCGGTCGCTGTAGGAGAACTTTCTTCCACTTTCCGGGACAAATAGATGCCTTGGAACTTTCTTCATCGCCTCTATTACCCTGGAGCCCTGGATACCCCTACCTATGATCTGCTTTTCCACCATGTTGTTCCTGAGAATGGAATATTCTTTCTCTTCGGCCTCCCTTCTCAACCTCTCCCTTTCGTCCTGCTGTGAGCAGGAGTTGTACAGACCGAAGGTCAACATCAAGATTATTAACGATAAAAAAAATCTTCTCACTACCCTACCCTGTTCTTACGAACTCAACCAGATGGAACAAACCTTCCATTTTTATATTATAACAGATTTCTGTCCCCATCGGGTGACTGAATTCCATCCCTACTTTCTGTAAAATTCTGATACTAAAGGTCAGCCGCTCACCTCAAAATCACTCATGGGGAATTTCCCTCTAAGTGAAAGCCGCTGTTACAAGCTCATCTGCCTCAATCGGAGCGGCATTAATCTAAAAAAATATCATAGGATAAAGCGCATGTCAAAGAAAAAGTAAAGATTAACTCTATGGTTTGGACTAATGCACCGAGTGCCTAAAGAATGTGCTCCCCAAAGATTTAATCCCCTTGTAATTTCCATTGCTATAAATTAAAATATTTTTGTAAAAGAGCGATTCCCTAAAAAGGTCAAAGGTAAAGGGCTATGATTCAGATGTTCAATGTTTTTAAAAATTACGACCCTATGTCTCCTGCCCTTATAGATATCTCGCTTCATATTCGCAAGGGGGAGTTTGTCTTCGTTTCGGGACCGAGCGGTGCAGGGAAGACAACCTTTTTAAAGCTCATCTATCGGGAAGAGCTCCCTACCCGGGGGCATATCCTGGTCAACAGACGAAACATAGCCAAGCTCCCCCCAAGCAAAATACCCTATTTGCGTCGCAGCATGGGCATAGTCTTCCAGGACTTCAAGCTGCTGAATAACAAGACCATCTTTGACAATGTAAGTTTTGTCTTAAAAATCCTCGGAGTTCCCATAGCCATAACAAAGAAAAAAGTCTTCAATATGTTACGAATGGTCGATATCCACCATAAGATGAAGTCCTTTCCCCCTCAGCTTTCGGGTGGAGAGCAGCAGAGGGTGGCCATAGCCAGGGCTCTAATCAATGACCCAGCCCTCCTCCTGGCTGATGAGCCCACGGGTAACCTCGACCCCGAGCTCTCTATGGAGATTATGCGCCTCTTTGAAGAAGCCAACCAGAAAGGAACCACGGTGGTCGTTGCCACCCATAATCCGGCGCTGATTGGATGTATATCTAACAAAAGAGTAATAATGTTGGACAAAGGGAGAATTGTCAAATATTATTAACTCATTCCTTAATTTCTTAGTTTAAACTTGCATTAAAGGTCGATGTTGCGAGCGATTAGATACTTTCTGCGAGAGGGATGGTCAAGCCTGTGGCACAATAAGGGGGCTAACCTCCTTTCCATTGCCATTATTATAGTCTCCCTTTATGTGCTGGGTGTATTCCTGGTTTTATCGACCAATTTCAACCACATTATAGAGCGCTGGAGCGAGGATGTCCAGGTCAACATATTCTTAGATGAAAACCTCTCTGAACCTGCCCTCCTCTACCTACAGGAGCGACTGAGTATCCTCCCCGAGATTGGAGAATTTATTTATATAAGCAAGCAAGAGGCTCTGCAAAGGTTCCAAATCCTCTTCCCCTCCCTCCAGACCCTCCCCGATGAGATAGGGGAGAACCCCTTTCCCTCATCCTACGAGCTAAAAATAAAAAAAGAGTATCAGACAATTGATGGGGTAAGGGGATTAGCCAGCCGGTTGAAAAGTTTGGACGGCGTTAAGGAGGTCAGCTACGACCTCCAGTGGATAGAACGGCTGAGCACCGTTATGAAGCTCCTCAGGGTCATAGGGATATTTCTGGTGGGAGTGCTGGTCTTCTCCGCTGTATCTACCACCGCTAATGTGATTAAATTACTCGCCTATGCTCGGAAGGACGAAATAGATATTATGAAGCTGGTAGGAGCTTCCAGCTGGTTTATCAAAGGTCCCTTTCTGGTGGAGGGGATGCTCCAGGGTTTTATAGCCGGTATCATCTCTATTGGGCTTCTCTACCTATCTTATAGGCTGGTGGCTTACTATCTCGCCCTCTCTTATAATTTGCTCTTCGGCTTCCTTTTGTTCACTTTCCTTCCCTTAGAATACTGGCTGGGGATAATCGGCGGAGGAACTCTGGTAGGATTAATAGGAAGCTCCATATCCATAAGAAAATTCCTCCGCTATTGACACACCCATTTATTGCGCCCAGGAGGGAAGCCCCAATGGCTCAATCCCCAGCAAAGGGACTGCCAGAAAATACATAATAATAAAGACCAAAACTGCCCCGATGAAGTTCATTACCACACCCACTTTCGCCATCTTAGGGATGGTCAGGTATCCGCTTGCAAAGACTATAGCATTCGGAGGAGTGGCTACCGGGAGCATGAAGGCGCAGGAAGCGGAGATGGTGGCAGGAATCATCAGCATAAAAGGATGCACCCTGACAGCTAAAGCAGTAGCGGCTAAGATAGGCATAAAGGTCGTAGCGGTAGCAGTGTTGGAGGTGACCTCAGTCAGGAAGGTCATCAGCAAGGAGACTAAAAAGACCATAGCGAACACCGGAATCCCTCCTAATCCTCTCAAGTTACCCCCTATCCAGCTTGCTAAGCCTGTCTGACTGAAGCCACTTGCCAGGGCGAAGCCACCCCCAAATAAAATCAGAATACCCCAGGGTATCCGCTTCGCCCACTCCCAATCTAATAGAAATTCTCCCTTTCGGAGGTCAACCGGAAGGAAAAACATAATCAACGCCATAGCAATGGCTACGGTGGAGTCGTGAACATACTCCCCAATCCCCAGAAGGTCAGCCCAGCCGGGGATTACCACCTTCCCTATCTCAATATTGCGCCGCAATATCCAGAGAAAGGCAGTAGTAGAAAAAATGATGAGGGTATATCTTTCTCCCCGGGTCATAGCGCCTAACTTCTTTATCTCTTTTCTTATAATATCCCCACTGCCCAGAGAGCCCAACTTACTGGTAGATGTGGCAACTCGCACCAGATACAACCAGGCAAGAGGTATGAAAAGGACTACAAAAGGAACCCCCAACATCATCCAGCGGAAAAAGTCGAACTCACCTGCCTCAGGAAAAATGGTCCCCAAAGTACCGGCAAAGATGATATTCGGAGGAGTGCCGACCAAAGTGCCCACTCCTCCTATGACCGATGAGTAAGCAATCGCCAGCATAAGCGTGAAGCCAAAATTACTCCTTTGCTTATCAACATTCCCCCCTTCCCCCATCACTCCGGCATGAGAGATAACAGACAGGGCAATGGGAAACATCATCATTACCGTGGCCGTATCGGAAACCCACATCGAGAGAAAGGCAGTAGCAAGCATAAAGCCGAGTACTATGCGACTGGGCTTGACCCCCACCAGGTTAATGATATGGAGGGCAATCCTTCGGTGGAGGCTCCACTTCTGCATGGCCATTGATATAAAGAATCCCCCCATAAATAGGAAAATGTTGTGGGTAGCATAAGAGCGTGCCACCTCGCTGGTGGGGAGAATCTTCAACAGGGGATAAGCCACCAGAGGGACCAAAGCGGTGGCAGCAATGGGGATAGCTTCGCTAATCCACCAGCAAGCCATCAGCAGAGCAATAGCCGCCATCCTCTGGGCAGAGGGACTCATACCAGCTGGTCTTGGAAGGAGCAGCATCACCATAAAAAGAACTATGCCCAGCCAGAAGCCCACAACCCGCCGCCTGGAGAAAAGCCACCTTCCCTTCCTCTTACCCTTATCTGAGGGAACCGCCATTACCAGCTCTCCTTTATCCTTTCCGGTATCCACGCAAAGGACACCGTTGGCACAGGGACTCCCTTTTACAGCAGAACTCCTTGCCGAGGCGGACAAGCAGGGCGTGGAACTCATTGTAAAGCTCGGTGTTCCGGGGAAGATTCTCCATAAATAGCTGCTGAACCTCGGCATAATTAGCTTTTGCCTCAACCAGCTGATGTCGCTTAACCACTCGCCTGGTGTAAGCATCAACTACAAAAATGCGCTTCCCCCCGGCATAGAGGAGGATGGAATCGGCTGTCTCCTGCCCAATTCCCGGCACCTTTAACAGTTTTTCCCTCAAGCTTTCCAGGCTTTCATGCCACATTCGCGATAGCTCTCCCCCATAGGTGGAAAAGAAAAAGTCAAGAAAATTATTAATCTTCCTTGCCTTCTGGTTGAAATAGCCGGCGGGGCGGATCAGAAGGGAAAGCGTCTCAAGGTCGGTCTGATAGAGAGCCTGGGGGTTGAAAATCCCCGCTTCCTTAAGGTTCGCCAGGGCTTTCTCCACATTGACCCAGGCTGTGTTCTGAGTGAGGATGGCGCCAATTATGACCTCAAAAGGGCTCTCGGCAGGCCACCAATGCTGAGGACCGAAAGCCTTGTAAAGTGTGAGAAACATCTGATGAATGGTGGGCACCGAGTAAAGTTTAGGGCTTATCTTGTTGTCAGCTCTGTGCTCTATCATCGGTAAGTTCCAGATAAAAGAAAGGATGCCAACTGTTGGGAGAACCCTATTCCCTTGTCAGCTCGTGGATGACCTTCTCCCAGGTTATCCCGAGAGTGAGTTCAAAGCCCTTCTCCCCCATCTGCTGGCAAAGAGCGGGGTCTTCAGCCATAAGGTCTATCCTCTCGGCTATCATAGCGGGCACAGGAGGGACAACGAACCCCGATACCCCATCCACAACCAACTCGGAAGCTCCACC
>NJBL01000095.1 GCA_005223145.1 bacterium (candidate division B38) B3_B38
GCAACCGTTCGTCCTCCTGTTTTCATTCCGGCAGGCCTTCGTCCTATTGAGAAGCCTTTGGTACTGGGCGGATTTTCACCCGAGATAGTGAGGAGCTTCCAGCCTTGGCTACGGGAGCTCGGCTTCACCACCGTTCAGGGAGGAGGCAGCGAAGAAGGGAAGCAGGATTCCCTCTTTGAGCCCGGAGCCATTATCGCCATCCAGCTGATCCGGGGCGATATGAATATGACCGCCACGGGCACCATTACCTATCGGCAGAAGGACAATATCCTTGCTTTCGGACATTATCTACTGCAAATCGGCAATATCGAGTTCCCTATGACCAAGGGCCGGGTGCTGACCATCCTTCCCGACTCTCTTGGCTCATCCATGCTGACCACCTCTACCGAGTTGGTAGGCTCTATTGTCCAGGACCGCATGGCCGGCGTGCTGGGAATAGTGGGCAAGCGCCCCCGGATGATACCCGTGGAAGTGGAGATTAAATCCGACTCTCATAAGCTCCGCAGCTATCACTATGATCTCATCTCCGACCGCACCCTGGCCCCCTTGCTCCTCAATATCGCCCTCCTTAATACCATCTACGCTCCGGAGAAAGCGGGGGGAGAATCTACCCTCCGCTTGAGGGGGAAAATCGACCTGGGGGAGCATCCACCCATCAATATAACCAACTTCTTCTCCGGCACCGATGCCCCGCAGAGGCTCTCTGGCACTGTGGCTGCTATGTTCTATCTCCTCTACGATAACCAGTTTCAGCCGGTCGATGTGAACAGGATTGCCCTGTCCATCGACTACCAGAACCAGCGTCGACTGGCAACCATTGAGCGAGCCTGGTTTGACAAGGAAGAAGTCCCCCCCGGAGGGAGTGTAAATCTTCAGGTGGCGCTAAAGCCTTATCGGGAAAAAGAGGTGGTGGAGAGCTTATCTCTGAGGCTCCCCCCCTCAATCCCTGAAGGGGAGCTGGAGATCCTCATTGGGGATGCTGCCACCATGAGCCAGCAAGAAAGAAAAGCTATCGGGCAGCGCTTTCTACCCAGAACCTTCTCCCAATTGATACGCTTGCTCAACAACGCTCGCACTTATAATACCATCTATGTGCGGTTCACCCACCCGAGGGAAAGCCTGCTGGTAAAAGGGCAGTTCCTCCCTGCCATCCCCCCCTCCCTGAGCCAGGTTATGAAAGAGCGAAAGAGCGCCGAGGACCAGATACCCCTCGGATACACCGTCCTCTCCGAGGAGAGGCTTCAAACAGATTATTTCATCGCCGGGGAAAAGAAATTGACCCTGAAAGTTAAGCGGTAGCCTATGGAAAAGCTTTCCCCAATAGCCCCTCACCCCCTGTTGATGATAGCACTTAAACCCTATAACCAATATTTGTAGAATGCGGGAGGTAAGATGATTAGCAAAAAAGGATTCGTATGGTCTGTGGTAATCCTTGCCGGGTTGGTTTCTCTCCTGTATGCTCCCACCTTGCGGATATGGAAGGTGTCCACAAAGGAGGAGCTCATCAAGGGGGAACCCCTGAGCACCTCTATCAGCAGTGAGGGGAAAGTCACCCTCGCTCCCACCGCCCAGGAAATCTATGCCCCTCCGGAGCCTTATCTCTGGTCAGCAGCCATAGACTCCAAGGGAAACCTCTATGTGGGCAGTGGAGATAAAGGCAAGGTCTTCCAAATCGACTCCCAGGGAAAAGGTAGACTCTTTTTTGACTCCGAGGAGCTGGAGGTTCACGCCCTGCTGGTGGACAAAAAAGACAACCTCCTGGTAGCCACCTTCCCCAATGGGAAGCTCTACCAGGTAAATCCCGATGGGAAATCCACCATTTTATTTGAGCCCCGTGAGAAATACATCTGGTCCCTGGCAATGGACCAACAGGGAAACATCTATGCAGGGACCGGCACCAGAGGTCGGATTTACAAAATCGACCCCCAGGGTAAGGGGGAGCTTTTCTGGGAAAGCCAGCAGACACACATTATCTCCCTGGCTATGGATAATAAAGGTAACCTGTTAGCCGGCTCGGACCCCGGCGCGCAGATATACCGCATCTCCCCTCAGGCAAAGGGCTTTGTCCTTTACGACTCGCCCCTGCAGGAGGTCCGCAGTGTGGTCTGTGATAAAAAAGGCAACATCTATGTCGCCGCCATTGCCGGGAAAACAGCCCCATCCGAGGAGAAAAAGCAGGGGCCATCTGCCACCAACCGCCTCTCAATGGTGGAAAAGGCGGCTCAAAAAGCCCCCGCTGTCCCCTCTCCGACGCCTTCCACTGATATTAAAAGCGCCATCTACCGCATCAGCCCCGAAGGGGAGGTGGAGGTCATCTGGGAGGCGAAGACCATCACCGCCCTCTCCCTGACCCTGGATGCCAAAGGTAATCTATTGGTAGGGACAGGCGACAAGGGCTACCTCCTGTCCATCGACTCCTCAGGCGCGGAGACCCTCCTGGCGAAACTCAAGGTAAAACAGCTCTCCGCCCTCGCTGCCGCACCCGGGGGGGAGATATGGATTGCCACCAGCAACCTGGGCAAGGTCTTCAAATTAAGCCCCAGCTACCCGCTGGTGGGGATTTATGAATCCCAGCCCTATGATACGGTTACCATTTCCCAATGGGGGAACATCTGGTGGAAGGAGACCAAGCCCTCCGGCACCAATATAAAATTATACACCCGCAGCGGTAACACCGAAAAGCCCGACCAGAACTGGAGCGGCTGGTCACCCGCTTATGCCAACAATGAGGGAAGCCCTGTAATATGTCCGCCGGCGAGGTTTATCCAGTGGAAAGCCGAACTCACCACCCAGGACCAAGCGGTCAGCCCCATGCTGGAAAGCCTCTCCCTGGCTTACCTCCAGCAAAATCTCAAGCCCCAGATTATCAACATAACCATCCATCCTCCCGGTATTTACTATAAAAAGCCATCCGCCTATGAGGACGAGCTGTTAGCCAATCTGCCGGAGGACTTTGAGTCTGCCTACAAGAAGCAGACCACCACTGCCCAGGCGGGCGGGGAGGAAAACCTGGGAAGAAAAGCGTACAAAAAGGGGGTGCGCACCATAAGCTGGCAGGCTACCGATGACAATGAGGACCGCCTGGTCTATCGCCTCTACTTCAGAGGGACTGATGAGGAAAGATGGATGGTTCTCAAAGAGGACCTGACCAACCCAGTCTATACCTGGGACACCTTTCTCGTGCCCGAGGGCTCCTATGTGGTGCGGATAGAGGCCAGCGATGCCCCTTCCAACCCCGAAGGGCTGAGCTTATCCACCCAACAGCAGAGTGAGCCCTTCGATATCGACAACAATCCTCCTCAGATTACGAACTTTTCCGTTCGCCCCAGCGTTAATAATACTGAGGTGAGTTTCCTGGTGAAGGACTCTTTCAGCTTTCTGAGGTCCGTCGCTTACTCCCTGGATGCCGGGGAATGGAAGAGAGTCCACCCCAGGGATGGGTTGCTTGACTCGAGGGAGGAAGCCTTTCAGTTTACCATCCCTTCACCCCCCGCCGGTGAGCATATCCTGGTGGTGAAGGCGGAGGATGGGATGTACAACATCGGCACCGGAAAGGCGGTATTTCGGGTGGGGAGGTAAATCCCTCATCTCCTCCGCCAATCTTCCCCTGCTCGCCTCGCAACACTGAGAGGGGAGCTTAACCCTCTTGCTATCTAAAAGGAGGAGAGGATATGTTTAAAAAATCCTGCGCTCTTATGTTATTCATCCTTTTGCTCATCCCTGTGAGCTTAGCTGTCGCCCAGCCCCTCAGCCAGAGGGTGGTCTACTACCAGATTTCGGTGAGATTGGACACCGACCAGAAGATGCTCTATGGGAATGAGGTGGTCTCCTTTCTGAACAGCTCCGAGAACCCCCTTCCCGAGCTCTATCTCCATCTCTACTGGAACGCCTTCCGCAACGACAAGAGCTACTACATCCAGAAGAGCCCCGGGGTGGGGAGGCGCCTGAAGAGGCTCGACGGCTGGGGATGGGTGGACATAAAATCGTTCCGCATCCTCGATGGTCCCGACCTCATGGAGCAGCTTGAGATAGACAACACCGTGCTAAAGGTCACCCTGCCGGAGCCCCTCCAACCCCAGCAGACCATCAAACTCTCCATTGAGTTTGAGAACAAAATCCCCAAAGGGGCGGTGCGAGCGGGCTACATCAGAGACAACTACTTCTTCTCCCAGTGGTTCCCCAAAATGGCGGTCTACCTTGACGGCGAGTGGAAGGCTTTCCAGTATCATCCCCACTGCGAGTTTTTTGCCGATTTCGGCGTCTATGATGTGGAGATGACCCTCCCGGTTGATTTTGTGGTGGGGAGTTCGGGAATGCCCGTTGAGGAGCGGGATAACCGCGACGGCACCAAGACCCTACACTTCCATGGTGAGGACATCCACGACTTCACCTGGACCGCCGACCCCGACTACGGCATCGCTCGCGACCGCTACCAGGATACCGAAATCATCCTCCTCTATCAGCCTCACCACGCAGACCAGGTCAATCGCCATCTCCACGCAGTGAAAGCAGCCCTTGAGTATTTTCACCACTGGATTGCTCCTTTCCCCTTCCCTCGAATAACCGTGGTCGACCCCCCCTATGGCGGGGTGTCTGGTGGTATGGAGTACCCTATGCTTATCACCGCTGGCACCTCCTGGGCCATAGACAAGCTCATCCCGGGAGTGCTGATGCCGGAGCTGGTAACCATCCATGAGTTCGGGCACGAGTACTGGTATGGAATCGTAGCCAACAACGAATTTGAGGAAGCCTGGCTGGATGAGGGGATAACCTCCTATTCGGAGATAAAAATCATTGAAGCCACCTATGGCCCGGCTCTGAAGTGGAATGGCATGAAGATGTTCGACCGGGTGGCAAGTCGACTCTCTTATCTGACAACCCCTCGGAGAGACCCCATCTACACCAAATCATGGGAATTCTACGACGGCACCTCCTATTCGGGCATGGTCTATGCCAAGGCAGCTTTGGTGCTGCTGACTCTTGAGAACCTCTTAGGCGAGGAAACCATGAACCGCATCATGCGCACCTACTATGAGCGCTACAAGTTCACCCACCCCAAGACCGAGGACTTCATCGCCGTGGTGAACGAGGTTACCGGCAGGGACATGAGCTGGTATTTCGACCAGGTCATCTACGGCACCGGTGCGGTTGACTATGCCATAGCTTCCCTGTCGTCGAAAGAGGATGAGGAGGAGGAAGGGGTCTATCTGTCAAAGGTAAGGGTCGAGCGCCTGGGCGAGGTGGTCATCCCGGTGCAGATACTGGTGAGCTTTGACAACGGTGAGCAGGAGCGGGAGCTGTGGGATGGTAAAAAGCGGTGGAAGGAGTTTACCTACCGCAAGAACGCCAGGCTCCTCTCCGCCGAGGTTGACCCGCAGCACAAAATATGGCTTGATAAAGATTTCATCAATAACAGCCGAACCATGGAATATCAGTCACGGGGAGTCAACCGCCTGGCAGCCAAGCTCCTCTTCTGGTGGCAGAGCGTCCTCCATGTGTTAGCTTCTTTCAGTTAACCGGGCTGCTCCATAAGAAAGGAGGTTAAACAGAGATGTCTATGTGGAAAAGCTTTGGCAAAGGAAACTGTCAAACCCGAAGATACTGGCAGGTGCTGCTGATAATCTTCCTGTTCAATCTGGTGGTGGCTCTGCTGCTGACCTTCCCCTTCTGGAACATCCTGGGGGAGTCGGTGGGCTACAGCCTGGCGGGGAAGGAGATAGCCTCGGAGTTGAACATGAAATATCTCACCGACTTCTTCATCAACGAGCAGCCTTCACTGACCGCCAGTTACCCTATGCCCCTGCTCCTGGGAGTGGGGATTATCTACCTGCTGCTCAATACCTTTTTTGCCGGCGGTGCCATAGGGCTGTTTCACCGGGAGGAGAGGTTCACCCTGGAATCGTTCTTCCGGGAATCGGGGAGGTGGTTCTGGCGCTTCCTGCGATTGCTCCTCATCTCCCTGGTGTTTATCGCAGTGATATTCCTCATCAACTCGCTGTGGAAGGGAATCGCCGGGTCAGCCCTTGAGGAATCCGCCCACGAGCCCCTCATCTTCTGGATGAAGATCATCCGCTACGCAGGTATAGGGTTCTTTCTGCTGTTCATCAATATGGTGTTTGACTACGCCAAAATCACCGCCGTGGTATCGGATGAGCGGCGGATGATACGCACCGCCCTCCGCAGCTTTGGTTTTGTCTTCTCGCATCCGGGGCGGACCATGGGGCTTTATTATATGGTGGCTATTGTGGGTGCCATACTGTTAGCGCTTTACCTGTCGGTATCCTATTGGGTGCTGCCGGCTACAATAATAGTGCTGACCCTCATCTGGCAGCAGCTCTATTCGGTTGCGCGGGTGTGGGTGCGGCTGCTGTTCTTCTCCAGCCAGATGGCGCTGTATAAAACCATCGTCCCGGCTAAGCGGTAACAAAGGCGGGTTGTTCTACTTCGGATTTTCTGCCGGCGGCGGAGGCGCGAGCAGATAGGTCAATCCCCCGCGGGGAAGCAGCCCGGCCACCCCTCCCAGCATGAGAGCCGGCAAGCCCATGGGGGAATACAGCTCCATCCGCAAACCCCCGTCATCGGGTACGGTGGCTCTTGATATGCCGAAAGTCCCCTCCGCCATCTGGTCCAGATTTGCCAGTATCAGCTTAGCAATAAGAGACGGCTCCTGCTCGGCGGGATAGAGCTGCTGCAGGAACTCTCCGAGATATTTCAGAAGCTGAGGGAGGTTAATGTAGCTCCTCTCCACCGAGCGCAGCGGCAGATATCTATTCCCCCTGACAAAATCCACACTGGCAGCTAAGGTCTTGCGCTCCACCGATAACACCTGTTTTAGCCACTGCTGGTTGGTGCTCATTATAAGGAAGTGCCGCTTAAAGGCGTGGGCAAACATTATCTCCCCCTCAGAGGTGAGCAGCCAGATGGGTTGACCACCATATTCCTCTTCCCGGATGAGCAGTGGGGTGGCTGCGAATAGCCTGGTGAGGAAGCGCTCAGCCCGCTCTGTGTCGGGAACCTC
This sequence comes from bacterium (candidate division B38) B3_B38, assembly GCA_005223145.1. Classification (GTDB taxonomy): domain Bacteria; phylum Acidobacteriota; class B3-B38; order Guanabaribacteriales; family B3-B38; genus Guanabaribacterium. The sequence goes on from NJBL01000095.1 coordinate 7,019, forward strand.
AACATAAATGGTGAATACAGCCGATTTCAGTATATCCACCCCCGGCGGAGCTGGCTGAGGGAGACTGACCGAGAAGCCCACCTCGTCCCCCACCATGCTCGCCAGGTCTGATACCGCCAGCCGCTTAAACCAT
>NJBL01000024.1 GCA_005223145.1 bacterium (candidate division B38) B3_B38
ACAGAGGGCAAAAATCAGAACATCTACACCACCTTCTTCCATTCGAGGGATATCTCCGAAGGAAAAATTGTTCTTTTTGTTTATATCAAGTCCCTGGATCATAATAGCGTGAACCAAATCACTATGGGCGTCCCAAACAAGAGCTTCCTGATGGAGTTGTTTAGCGCGATTGCTTTGCCCCATTGCACAGACAAAACTATAAACCCCAAAAATCCCAAAAAGAAAGGAAGCATATAGGCAAAGTTTTATGGTTTTCATGATAAAATTATTCTTCAATTATTAATAAAATGTTGCCACAACGAGCCTTTAGCAAGGCATATCTATTATTGGAGCTTGCGTCGCAGCACTTTCTTTGCAGCGTTCACGATGTCCCTGCACGACATCCCATATTTATCGAGCAATTGGTGGTAATCCCCGGATTCAGCAAACTTGTCCGGTATGCCGACCCTCTCCATGGGTGCTGGCTTAGAAGAGGCGAGAACTTCCGCCACAGCCGAGCCCAATCCGCCAATGATGTTGTGCTCTTCAATGGTCACCAGAGCGCCTGTTTCCTCCGAGGCTTTGGCGATTGCCTGGTGGTCAATCGGTTTCAGGGTGTGCACCTGTAGAACCCGGCAGTGGATTCCCTCACCTTCCAGCTCCTCTAAGGCTCTCATCGTCCGATCTAACAGTATCCCGATGACCACTAAAGTTAAATCTGCCCCTTCTCTCAGGGTATTTGCCTTTCCCAGGGTAAATTCATAATCTTCATCAAAAAAAACGGGGACTTCATTACGGCAGAGTCGGAGGTACACCGGACCCGGGGTAGCAACAATCGCTCTGACCGCCTTTTTGGTCTCCACACCGTCGGAAGGGACCACAACCTTTATGTTGGGTATCCCTCGCATAACGGCAAGGTCGAAAACTGCCTGATGACTGGCACCATCGTAGGAGTCGGACAGCCCCCCGTAGGAGCCGACAATCTTCACATTTAAATTGTTATAGGCAATCGAAGTCCTTATCTGTTCGGAGGCACGAAGGGTAGCCAGAAACGAGAAAGTGTTAGCGAAGGGGACCAATCCCACCGTAGCCAGCGCGGCGGCAATATCCATCATATTGGCCTCCTGAATTCCAAAGTTGAAGAATCGCTCCGGGAAACGCTCTGCAAAGAAGAGGGTTTTGGTAGAATGGGAGACATCGCAATCCAGAACTACAATATCCGGGTTCTCCTCCCCCAGTTCAACGAGCACTTCACCATAGGAATCCCTCATTGCCGCATCCTTATTCATCTATCTCTCCTTCCAATTCTCTTATTGCCATCTCATATTCCTCTCTGGTTGGCGGTCTGCCATGCCACTTATGAGTGTTTTCCATAAAGGAGACACCTTTGCCTTTTATGGTGTTGGCGATAATGACCGAGGGTCGGTCTTGATTCTCCTTAGCCCATTGAATACTGTCTGAGATCTCTTCCACACTGTGCCCATCAATGCTAATAGTATTCCAATTAAAGGCTTTCCATTTCTCCATTAAGGGCTCCAAAGGCATAATCTCCTCGGTGGGACCATCCAGTTGAATCCTGTTTCTATCCACAATGGCAATTAAGTTAGAGAGGGAAAGCTTCGTCGCCGCCATGGCTGCCTCCCAATTCTGTCCCTCATTCAATTCTCCATCCCCTAAAAGAACGTAGACCAAAAAATTGCTCCTCTTTAGCCTCCCACCCAGAGCCATCCCCACTCCGATCGATAAGCCATGCCCTAAGGAGCCGGTGGACATGTCGATTCCGGGAGTGCTGGTCATACAGGGATGACCCTGCAAGATGCTGTCAAGCTGCCTGAGAGTAGTGAGGCATTCGGGGTCGATAAATCCCCTCAAAGCCAGCGCTGCATAAATAGCAGGAGCGCAATGCCCTTTGGAGGGGACCAGACGGTCCCGATCAGGCCAATTGGGGTTACGAGGGTCTATTCTCAGCTCGCTGAAGTAGAGAACCGAGATAATCTCCGCCACAGAAAGAGAGCCTCCGAGATGCCCGCTCTGGGCTGTGAAGACCATTTTAACTACCATTCTCCTGATTTGTAGGGCAATCTTTTCCAGCTCCTTCACCTTTTCTTGAGTTAAGCTTATGGTCAACTTCAACCTCCTGAATCAGTTATTGTAGGGCGCTACATCAATGTTTTCAAATAGTTAGCCGCCTGCAAAGCCGCATCATCCGGGCTGGGATGGGGCAAGATCTCCACGGTCACATAACCTTCATACCCTATAGATTTCAAGGTATTGATTATATTGGGGAAATTCAGATGCCCCATTCCAGGCGCCCATCGGTTACTTTCGGCAAAGTGGATATAGGCAATTAGGTCTCTATGGGCTACTAAACTCGCCTCTATGCAGGGTTCCTCTATATTCATATGAAAGGTATCAGGCATTATCTTAATGTTCGGGCGACCTGTCTTAAGGATAATCTGTTGAGCTTCCTCTAAGGTATTTATGAAATTTAACTCATATCGGTTGACCGGCTCCAGGGCGATGTGAACCCCTTTTGGCTCGGCATAAAGGGCTAACATCCCCAGAGAGTCGATAAAACGTCTTTCCGAACTTCCGCAGGGTTCGCTGTCTTCAATTGGTCCCCGAACTCTCCCTATATTGACCATAGAACCAAATTGCTCGGCTACATCTATCAGCCCCTTCAACCGAGCAATTGCCTGGCTGCGAATCCCTTTATCTGAGCTGGTGAGACAGAGGTGACTTTGGGCATACACTTGCCCTGATGAAATCATCGGAATCTCAAGCTGATATTTCTGGCAAAGGGCTTTTACCCCTTCTATGTTGATCTGGGAGTCATCTAATAGTGCCAACTCCACTCCCTCGTACCCGAGCTTATAGGCTTTCTCCATGGTAAGCTTTATATCATCCCGAAAGACCACAAAAGTCGATGGAAGCGCTTCTTTGGGTGCTATTGCTATTCCCAGTTTCATGCCGCATTCTCCTTGATAAGTTCAGCATATTTCTGGCTGAATCTTTTTCAATTGACAGAATTTATTAAGTTCGGCCACATAATCACCCGCCACCCCATGGATATGGTTGCTGTTGAGTTTGGGTATTAACTCATCAGGAGGCACAGCCAATTTAACAAATAAATGTGGCCAGGATGGGCATGTCTCATCTAAGCTTTTCACAGGAAACTCGACCACCTCTCCCGAAAAGATAGTCATATGGTAGTGCCCCGATTTTCTGAATAATCGGGCGAAGGTTGCCTTGCTTTGCCCGGCAATATACCTTACATGACAGCCTCCTCCGTTATACTTTTCAATAACCGGAACTAAGGAAACTGCCTTTAAGTTCTCAGAGGGGTCATCTGCCTGCCTGGCATACCAGGTAGCCATTGCCCCACAATTGCAAAGGACGTAGACATCATTAGCAGAATCGTAGTGTCGCAGGTCGGCAAAAAGAACCGGTTTGCCGGAGAGCAATTTCAAGATTTGCATAGTAACGGCAGCATCAGTGTCCGCCTCACAGGAAAACACAAAGGGCTCCTTTCTACCATCCCAATCGTAAGGGTCGTTCATGAAGGCAGCACATAGACATTGAGTATAATAGTATTCGCTGAGTTCATAATGGCATTTAACGGCGGTAAAATCTAATTGCCTGTCCTCAATGATGCTTTTGGTGGCATAGTATTGTCGGATTTGCATCTTTAAATTAGGTTGAGTGAGTTTCTTTGCATCGAACTCAATTGCTTTGACATGGCTTTCTAACCAGTTGTACGCCTCATCCACCAACTTGTGGGGTATCTCAGGCGACCTCCGGACAATCTCCAACTGGTCTATATGCTCCACATCGATTCCAAACAGAGAATAGTACACATCTGGGGCACTATCCCCTGTAACCATTCCGATGCTCCTTCCGCCAATCAACCCCAGCACCTGCCCCCTGAGGCGATTGACCGCATGAGCTGTTCGACAGAAGATTAACATCTTATCAATCAGTCCTTTATTATCCAGGGAACCATATACCTTTTCACAGGGGATGCCAACCTGCTCGAGACCGCTGGAGGCGGCGAGCATCCCTCCTAAACCGGGCAACTTCCCACAACAGGGGGTAAAAGCCAAAAAGGGTCCCCTTAAAAATTGGCAGGCTATCCGAACAAGGTTTGGGAAAGCAAAAACCGGTATATTCAATATGACACCATCAATATCCTCGCTGGCGAGATACCTGGCTTCCTTTCTGGCGTCCTCCGGACGCCATATAATCTTGTTTGCGGGAACAACCTTAACTCCTGCCGCTTGCTCAAGCTTCTGCCGTATCAGGTCGGCTGTCTCCTCAATAACAGGAGTCAGAGACTCATGAACTCTTCTTCTACTATCCGAAAACGATAAAATACCAATTTTCATTACATACTCCCTAATTAATGCTTATTATTAGCAAACACTTTTAATGGTGAGATGCTGCGGATCATTAGCAGAATCAACCCAAAAGATATGGGATGCAGCAGGCTTATGGTGATAAAAATGGGTCCATAGCTATGATAATTTTCCAAGATAAAGCCTACAATCATGGCAAAAATCATCGCTCCAAAGGAACCGCTGGCACCAATCAATCCAGCCACGGAACCGACTGCTCCCTGAGGATATAAATCAGCTGGTAATGTCTGTATAATGACCGACCAAAACTGGTGCCCCAGAAAGGCTATACTGATAAAGACGATAGCCAGCCCCGTTGGCGACGGAACTACAAGGGCGGCTACGGGCATTAAGGCTGCGCTGATACCCAGAGCAATTTTTCGGGATGCGTTGAGGGTTAATCCCTTTTTCATAAGAAAGCTGGAGAGCCAGCCTCCGAACATACTACCAAAGCCCGCTGCCGCATAGGGGATCCAGGCATAATATCCTATCTCTTTTATGTTAAATCCTCTGGTATCGGTTAAATATTTGGGAAGCCAGAAGATGTAAAAGAACCAAACCGAGTCGGTCAGGAACTTCACCACAAGGAGGCACCTCACCTCCTTGTAAGAGAACAAACTAAGCCATTTAACCCTCTGAGCCTGCCTGGTTATATCCAGCTCTCTTTCCTCTTCCTGGCTCTTGAGGATAAGGTGAGATTCTTCCTCTGTTATATTAGGATGTTTTTTGGGGAGGCGATAAAAAAGAAACCACAATACCGCCCATAAAATCCCTACTCCCCCACTGATGATGAAAACCCATCTCCAGCTTAATAACACCACAATCAAAGCCAACAGTGGCGGGGCCATGACAGCTCCTATGCTGGAGCCGGTGTTAAACATCCCAAAAGCCATGGAGCGCTCTCTTGCCGGGAACCACTCCGAGACACTTTTTGCCGATGTTGGGAAACTACCACCCTCTCCCATACCCAGCATAAAGCGAAAGGTGGCTAAGCCTCGAAACCCTCCCACCAACCCCTGAGCCATACAGGACAGAGACCACCAGACCATCATTATGCTATAACCCAGGCGTGTGCCCAGCCAATCGGCTATGCGCCCCCCTCCCGCATACATTATGGCGTAGGAGAGCAAGAAAAGGCTGTTCAGAGCGGCGAACTGAGTCTCCGAAATGGAGAACTCCTTTTGCAGCTGAGAGATGACCACCGGCAGGGTCTGGCGGTCTAAGTAATTTATGGCTGTAGCAAGGGTCAGAACTATGGCAATATACCATCTAAGGTTCCTGATCTTGAATCCTTCTCTCACCAACAGCCTCCACTTTTACGAACAAATAATGGTCAGCCTCTGAAGAGCTTAGCCCATTTCCTCGTAGCAGCTTGCGGCAAATATGGCTTTACTGCCCATCTATCACCCTCAGACTAATCCTGAAAGACAAATTCAGACACACCAATTGAAGTCTGCAAACCTCTAATTATGAAGAAGGGATGTACAGCAAATGATATTATATCACTAATAAAAGCCGAACTCCCCGCCCAAAAGAGAAAATAATACCCCTTTCCTCAGAGATAAAGAAAAAGCATGCGGGGGAGAAAACTCTCCCCCGCATTGGGTTAACCGCCACATCCCATTAGAACACGAATCGAAACGACAACTGGGCAGCCCTTGGAGGCTGAGGATTGACAGCCATGTTATAGTTCTTATCCCGTGGATCATGCGCGCGCCAGTTTCTATGTGTGGCCCAGTTGAAGATGTTGAAGAAGTCTAAGGCTACCTGGAAGTTGTATCTCTGGAAAGCAAAAGCTTTCTGGAACCGCAAGTTAAAAAGGAATTCGGTGTCAGTGGTGCGACCGCTGGTACCCCATTCTCTTCCCGCAAAGTAGTTATTGTTAGCGTTCCAGATGATGTCACTGACCACTCTGCCGTTGGATAGGACAACACCGGGCGCATCGTCGTAATAACCATAATCTCCGTACCTGTCCACCATAAAGCGACCAGACTGAGCATTGAAGAACGCCGACATGGATATATCCGCCGGCAACAAGTAAAAGCCTGCCACCTTGAATACCCAGCGATATCCATAGTTGACCCGGTCCATATCATCGGGACTTGCATAGACGAATTGCTTTACCAGGTTGGGGCTAAACTTGAGATGGTCCTCTTTCCGCCAGAAGTGGCTGTAGCTGGCCATAAGACCCGCTCTCTCGGTGAAATTCCTGCGCAGGGTTATCTGGAGGGTGTCATAGCGGAATAATCGCCGCCGCTCATCCCCAGAAAACCACTCCCGCCGGGTAACTCCATCCCACTGGGGCCACGTTCTGCCGATAAACCTCCCATCATCGGAGAAGATGGCATTTATATCTTCTCCTTCCAAGGTGTAATGCAGTTGATGCATGAAAAAGACTTCCATGGCCAGGTTTCCGGGAAGCTCCCTCTCGTATCCTAAGGTAAACTTCCAGTTGTACTCCATCTTTAAATCTTTGTGGTTATGATGCGGATTAGTTGGGTCTGCCCCTCCGCGATAGAGGTACAGGGCTTCGGGTCCCTTGCCGAAATCCTCAGGTCTGATACGCCATCTGTCAGTGGTGAGCTCACGGGCGTAATTGTTATAGTCTCCGGTGCCCACAAACTCGTAGAACTTGCCAAAGCTTCCCCGGAGAACTCCGTTGTTGCCCATGTCGTAGGCAAAGCCGACCCTGGGAGCGAATCCGCTGTCCTGGAACTCCATGTTTTCCCGAATGTAGGGGTAAACTTCCTCCAGCCATAGGGGCAGCTCATCACGATAGAACATATACAGGTCGGAATAAGACCAGCGAACTCCGAAGTTCAGGGTCAGTTTGTCGGTAACATTCCATGCATCTTGAGCATAGATGTCGTAGAGATGGCAGGTGACCTCGTTCAGGTAGTAGCCTGAAGGCCGCTTGGAGTAACCTTCCCATAAGTAGGGTTCAGTGAGCCCGTAATCCGCATAGTCCAGACCGTATCTCAGCTGGTAGAAGCCCCCATTCAAGCCCTGCCACACAGGGTATTGTTCATGGTGGTAATCACGGGAACGGTCGACATGCTGGTAGGGTCGAATCTCAGCTCCGAACTTGAACTCGTGGCTCCCAGTGCCCCACAGGTCTGTAGGTAAATAGGAGTAGTTGGCATTGATATGGACGCCCATGCGATAGGAGATGTAGTCTTGCTCATAGTTGTGGTCATACTTCTCTAAGGACCCTCTATATCTGTCGTAATACCGGTACTGGGCTCCTTCCTCCTGGGCTAGCGTATTATTCCCAATCTTATGGAATCCCGCAGTTATTTGAGCAATGGAATCATCGCCGAGAACCCCGGTCCAGCTCCCGGAATAGGTGTATCCGCCTCGCTGTATAGTCCTCAGTGATGGTATGGTATCCCTCTCCGGGCGTCCGGAACCGCTGTTTTTCATGTCATACCGGTCGCTAGAGACGGTGGCGAAGAATCGGTGGTTCTCTGTCAGCGTCCAGCTCACTTTACCATAAGATGGGTACCCGCGAGTGTTCTGGACAATCTTGTCCTCCCATCGGACACCTTCGTATTGATGGTCCTGGTTGTAAATCTTCATGGAACCCATAAACCAGACCTTGTCGCGCATGATCGGTCCGGAGAAGGTAACCGCAGGTTCGAGGTAGCTATCTTTTATAGAGCTGGCTCCTTCAATATTAGCCCAGTTGAAACTTTGCGGCTGATATAGCAGCTGAACATTTCCGTGGAACTCATTACCACCGCTTTTGGTGACAATGTGCATCTGTCCCGATCGGGCAGTGCCATACTCCGCTCCGTAGCCCCCGGATTTGACACTGACCTCCTCAATGGCCTCGTAGTTCATGGTGTAGTACATTCTTCCGCTCATGGCGTCGTTCATTTGGAGACCATCGACAATCATTGTGCTTTCATAGGCATCGTTCTGCCAACGGTGCTGAATATCTCCCTCATTCTCGAGATTAGAAGCATTCACATGAGGGGTTTCACCACTCCCCCACAACCTGCCGGTCTCCTCCTCATACTGCGTCACTCCTGGGAGCATAAGCCACACATCCTGAGCTCTCAAGCGAGGCGCTAAGGGGAGGGAGGTAAGGGCATTTTTATCCACGGTGAACGACTGGTCAGCTTTCTCCACATCAACGAGAGGCTGTTCAGCTAAAACAGTGATTGTTTCTGCCAGGGCTCCTATGCGCAAGACGAAATTTTCGGAAGTGGTTCTATCAACTCTCACCTCAATGTTATCTTTCCTAAACGGGGTAAAGCCCTCTAAAATCGCTTCCAGATTGTACCTCCCCGGAGCCAGACGAAGGAACCGGTAGAGTCCCCTGTTATCGGTGGTGATGGTGCGGGTGCCCATCATGGCTGGGCTGCTGATGGTGAGGGTGACCCCGGGCAGCGGCAGACCCTGTTCATCTTTCGCATGTCCTTTAAGAGTACCGTCCTGTGCCATAGCCACACCGGAGAAGATGAACAGAACCGAAGCCACAATCAATAACGGAACTATTTTGTTTTTCATCGATCTCCCTTTCTTAAGAAGTTTTTAACCATTAATTATTGCCCATCAGTATCTGATATATTACCCACCTCCTTTCCGTTGTCCTCAGGTTGTTCGGCTTCTTGCGAAATTTGGAGCAATCTACGAACTTCAGCTTGCTCTGGAGCAAGCTTCAATGACCTTTCCCACAACTCCCTCGCTTTTTCTCTTTGACCGAGGGCGAAATATGCCAGAGCCAGCTGATTCAAATTCTGCAGTTCCTCAGGCTGCTGCATACGCACTCGTTCAAAAAACCTCACCGCATCGCCATATTGATTCATCTCCAATGCACATTCTCCCGCCAGCTTCAGAAGAGAAAGGTCACTTGGCTCTTTGACGAGAAGCTGATTCAGCAGCCCCTTAGCAGCTTCATAATTCTTCTGCTTCATACGAATGGAAGCCATCATTGTGGCTGAGTATTTGTCTTCAGGATTGAACTCCAAAATCTTATGCAGCATTTCTGCTGCCTTAGAATTCTCATTATGCAAATAATAAAGACGAGCCCGCTCCCTGCTGTTCTCCATTGATTCCAAGCCGGGAAAGGGCTTTGTTAAGACTACCGGATTGTCAACTTCATCGTTAATAACATCAAAAGCTGACCAACCATTCAATAATACTGTTCCTTCCTGCCCAGCTAAGAACGCTCTTAATCTATAATTACCAAGGCCTAACTCTTCCAGGGGAAGGGGTTCAATGATAGATAAAACTGCCCCCGCAAGCTTCCGCGCATTCAGGGGGTCCTTTTGCCACGACTTAACTAATTTATCGCCCTGGTATAGCTCGTATTTCAGGAGGACTTTCTCCTCCATATCTACCACCCAGTTCTCGGGAAAAGCCATCTGGAAGAAAAGGTATCCGGAGCCCCTGTGCTGAAATGCACTGTTCCAGCTGGGAGTCAAAGCATAAAGGTCAGTGCGAAAGGCACCAGGGGGCAGGGGCTTCTCCTCCAGCAACTGGTAGCGTAAAATGGGGAGCATCCCTGCTAAAATCGGCTCACTATCGGAATCGAGCACATCAATAGCCTGGGAGACGCGTCCCATACTATTTGAAGTAAGATTGGCAAGTTGGCTCGATAAGTTAAACTTCCCTGGAGTGATAACCATGCGTCCCAGATAGGCCATGGGGCGATTTTTAATGGCTTCTACCTGCTCCCGTGTAAAATAGAGGTCACCTCGGTCTCCATATTCCCCAACTTTCTCCCTCTGCTTATTCTGCAAAGTTGCATTTACTTTAAAGCTGGTGTAATACTTCTCTTTATAGTTCTGAATGGTTATATATTGCGGTTCAATTAAAAAAGAGAAATCCAGGAAATAATTCCCCGACTTATCCAGCCAGAGGAAGTAGACAGGACGATACACCATAGTAAGAAATGCGTATTCGGTGCGAACCACGCCTCCCAGATATTTCTCAACATAACGCGTATCGGCCAACCGATGCGGCACCGTGGCAATTTTATTCAAGAGCAAGTGAGAGCTGAAACTAAAGCTCATATCCTGATGAAGGATCATACCCAGAGATTCTTCCGGTAAATAACTCTGCACCGCCATGGGTAGTTCGGGCGCCATAATTTTCAGCTCGTCGTAGATACGGGCATAGTCAGTGTATTCCATTGGGTCATGTACTCGCAGCAGATTTTGAACGGGCTCGAAACCAGGCATATAGAGCCTGTAATCACTTACACCAACCTTCTGATAAAAGAGAAGAAAGAAGTAAGCGGGAAGTCCCTGAGTCGGAGTTCCTCGGTAAGTCCACAGTTCCATTGGATGCGTCCACTGCGGGTCGGGAAACATCTTCCGCTCATCGGGTGGACCAAGCAGTATGTAGATGCGGCCCCGCTCACTCTTCGAACCCGATGTGGGACCAAAGGTGCGGAACAGCTTGTTAGCACGGGCAATTCGAGCATAGTGCTCATCTTTATATTCATTTTCCAGAGTCCCGGGGGTGGGGTCCCTTGCCAGCCAAAAGTCCTTGATGAACTCTTCCCGTGCCTCGTCATTATTCAAAGCCAGAAACATATCTCGCTCCGCATCGGCAATGATATAAACAGCCTCCTCCTCCATCCAGCGCAGATATTTCTCCGGTAGCTTCCCCTTCTCCTGAGAATACAGGGGATTGGGGATGATGAAAGACAACCACAGCACTATGAAAGCAATATAAAGAATTAGCGGTCTCTTTCTCTCCATGCTCGATGCCTCACAAAAGTCTTTAGCGTCCCTCAATCTACAAGTTCTGCCGTCCATTATATCGTCAATGATACATATTATGTAATGGATTTCTATTATATAGCATTTATATCCCCCCTTGTCAAGGAAAAACAGCATCATAACTTGAAAAAGCATCTTTTGATGCTCCTACCGACTTCTCACTTGTAAAACGCTCATGGGCTAAAAGCAACTATAAGAGTCATTCTATCATATTGATATATAATATTTTACGAACCTAATGGATATCTTTCAGCAACAAAAGTAAAAAATCACTTGCATAACAGAGAAATTATTGTTAAAATGTTAAGATGATAATGATAAAGGAAATCGATTACATAAAATGGCTAAAATCATCGATGTAGCAAAAAGGGCTGGCGTATCAATAGCCACGGTTTCACGGGTGACCAACCGCCAGGGGAATGTGAAGAAAAGCACCGAGCAAAAGGTACTTGAGGCCATCAAGGAGCTCAACTATATCCCCAACTTTCCCGCCCGCTATCTAAAGACCAAAAGAACCCTCACCATCGGAATGGTTGTACCGGACATTACCAATCCCTTCTTCCCCATTGTCTTCCGGGGAGCGGAGAGTGTGGTCAAGCAGGAGGACTACACCATAATACTATGCAACACCTTTGAGGACGAATACGAGGAGATGAGGTACTTAAGCATACTGGAGGCGAAAAAGGTGGATGGCATTCTGCTGATAAAGGCTCCTCCCAGGTCGGGCAATGAGCAGTATATGCAAAAGCTCAACAACCTCCCCGTTCCCATTGTGTATGTAGACCGTCTCCCCAAGCTTCAGGACATCCCGGCGGTGGTAGCGGACAACATTGGTGGGGGTTATGCGGCCACCACTCATCTAATCAAGCTCGGGCACAGGAACATTGCTATAATAACAGTCCAATATCCTCTGAGCGTCCATCGGGAAAGACTGCAGGGATATGTTAAAGCCCTTCGTGAGCATAACATACCTATAAATAGGTTCTATATTAAGCAGGGGGCCTCTACAATAGAGGAGGGTACTTCTTTAGGTCATTCGTTAATCAATATGAAAGACCGTCCTACGGCGATATTTGTGACCAATTACAAAATGACCATCGGCTTGATGAGGGCCTTGGAGATGGCTGGTTTACAATGCCCGGAGGACATCAGTATAGTTGGTTATGATGATTTTGAATGGGAAAATGTTTTTCACCCGCGGCTCACCGTGGTAGCACAACCTGCTCGCCAGATGGGACAAACTGCTGCCCAGTTATTAATAAAGATATTGAGAGACGGGGTGGACAGTCTGCCTAATAAGAGAGTTATTCTTTCATCCGAGCTTAAGATAAGGGAGTCGTGCGGAATCTACCGACAGAATAAACTTGGGAAGCCTTAAAGCGGCCAACTCTTGTGAGGACTAATGGTGTAGAGCAGGGAGTATTAGCCTAACAACCTTAAGTGATCTGACAGAAAACTGGAGCGAACCTGGCAATGGCATTCATAATTTTATTGAAATCCTTCTATAACTAAGATTATTATTTAGGAAGGTATGGCAACCGACATCAAGGAAGGGAGGGAGGGGTATAAAAATGGCTAATTACTCCATTGGTTTGGACTTTGGCACCAAGTCTTGTAGGGCGTTATTGGTAAACATCTCTACTGGTGAAGAGGTTGCTCAGGCGGTCTACATTTATGAAAACGGTGTCATAACCGAAAGGCTTCCCATAGATGGGGGGAGAAGGCTTCCCCCGGAGTGCGCCCTGCAAGACCCCGAAGATTATCTTCGTGCTCTTCGCAAGGTTATCAAGGAGGTATTAGAGCAAGTGGGGGCTGAGCCGCAGGAAGTTATAGGGGTAGGTATTGCTTTTACCGCCTGCACCATGCTTCCTGTCAAAAAGGACGGCACCCCCTTATGTATGTTTAAAGAACACCGAGGCAACCCCCACTCTTGGGTGAAACTATGGAAGCATCATGCCGCTCAGAGGGAGGCTGATGACATCAATCGGGTAGCGCAAGAGCGGGAGGAGGAGTTCCTGAAGTATTACGGGGGGCTTATATCCTCGGAGTGGATGATACCGAAGTCTCTGCAGATAGCCCGGGAGGCGAAGGAGGTCTACGATGCGGCGGACATCCTCATTGATGCTGGCGATTGGGCTGTTTTGCAGTTGACGGGAGAGAAGACAAGAAACTCGTGCGTAGCCGGCTATAAGGGGATGTGGATTGACATCCTGGGATTCCCCTCCAGGGAGTTTTTACGGGCTGTTGACCCTCTGATTGAGAACATTGTGGAGGATAAATTCATAACAAATATTGTGCCTCCCGGCGTTATGGCGGGAAAAATAGATGAGAAAGGAGCAGGGCTTTCCGGACTACCGATGGGGACCCCGGTCTCGGCAGCCACCATTGACGCCCATTCCGGGGTTCCCGGGATGGGGGTGACCGGTGAAGGGGTAATGTCTTTGATAATGGGAACCTCCACCTGCCACATGGTGCTCAGCAAAAAACCGATACTGTTTGAGGGATTCGCCGGGATGGTCAAAGATGGCATCATTCCCAGCTTCTACGGTTATGAATCAGGTCAAGCGGCAACCGGGGATATCCTGGCCTGGTTTGTTAAAAACTTTGTTCCCTCCCCATATGCAGAAGAAGCTAAAAAAAGGAATATAAACCTCTTCCAGTTGCTCACCGAAAAATCGGCCTCCTTGACACCGGGAGCCTCGGGACTGGTGGCGCTCGATTGGATGAACGGCAACCGAAGTGTCCTCATGAACGCCAATCTTTCGGGATTGATCGTGGGTCTTACCTTAGCTACCAAACCTGAGGAGATGTATCGCTCGCTTATTGAAGCCATATCATTTGGAACGAAGCGCATAATTGAGAGTTATACCTCAGCCGGTATCAACATAGACGAATTAGTGGGCTGCGGGACTCTGTCCAGAAACCCCCTCATTATGCAAGTCACCGCCGATGTGACCGGCTTGCCTATCAAAGCAGCCGCTTCAGAGCAGGCAGTTGCCTTAGGGGCTGCCATTTTTGGAGCGGTAGCCGCAGGCAAACAGCACGCTGGCTTTGATACCGTTGGGGAGGCTGTGGAGAGAATTGTTCTCCCACCCATTGCTGTATACCAACCTCAAGCGCAGAGCAAAAGAATCTACGACCAGCTTTATGGAGTATACCTCAAGCTCCACGACTACTTCGGTCTTCGGGAAGAGATGATGGTTCGCCTGAGAAGGTTGAGCCAGGGTTAAGTTATATCAGGTGGGCATATTTTTTCCGAAGCCCTGCTTAAGCAGAAAGGAGATTTTATGCTGAAATATGAACTTATTCACCCCGAGATCATAGGGTTTCTGGCGGGAGCAGGACACGGGGCGCGGGTGCTCATCGCCGACGCTAACTTTCCTGCCAGCACAAAGGTGGGTCCCAATACCAATGTGGTATATCTCGACCTATCTCCGGGAATCCCCACGGCAACCCAGGTGCTGCAGGCAGTGCTCTCCGCTGTCAATGTTGAAGAAGCCGCTGTTATGCAGCCGGAAAAAGGGGGCGACCCAACGATTTTTGCCGAGTTCCAGAGACTGCTGCCACCTGGGATGGAGCTGAAAAGATTGGATAGGTTTGCCTTCTACGAAGCGGTGATGGAACCCGACACCGCCCTTATTATCCAAACCGGAGAACAGAGGCTGTATGCTAATATTCTGCTGACCCTGGGAGTAGTGGCGCCCAAATAGCGCAGCTTAAAGGGAAGGAAAAGGAATTCATTATATTCCTTTTTTATGGGTTTTATTTCACATGTTGAGGTAGAAGGGTATAGGCAACTAAGAAGAGATATCATCAGAGAGAGGAGGAAAAAATGGCAATTAAAATGAAAGTCGGTGTATTTTCGCCGAACGACCCCCGACCCTGGGTTCGCGCGGACAATTTAGATTTAATGCTGCAGCACGAGGATTCGTTGATAAAGGCTCTGAGGGCGCAAGGTATTGAGGTGATTCGCGGCGGCGACGGATTCCCCCGGGAAGACCAGATAGCCTGGAACACCGCTCTGGTCAGAAAGCACATTAAGAATATTGCCGATGCAAGGCCCGAGGTGCTCATCATTAACCAGGGTTCCTGGACTTTCCCTTACGACTCTGTTGATGCCGCTACTGCCTTTCAACGCTACAGCGGGGATATTGCCAGGGTGGTAATGTTTTCTTACAAGGACACCCAGGTTCCGGGGCTGGTAGCCGGCATGGCAGCTGGCGGTGGTCTGAAGAGAATTGGGGTCCCCTTCTCCTCCTGCTACGGGATAATCGACAAAGACCCCAAGACGGTGGAATGGCTTATGTCCATCCTCAAATTCTATAAAAAAAGAGCCGATGCTGCCGCCAAGGTCAAAGACGCTATCGCCAGACTGGGGGAGCAAAAGTTTTTAGCTCTTGGCGGTATGTCCCTCAAGATGCCTACCACCACGGCTGATGTCGACCAGTGGCAGAAGCTATACGGCATAAGCTATGAAGCTCTTGACCAATCGGAAATGAAGGCTCGTGCTCTGAAGATGGTGGATTGGAAAGGGGTTCCCGGCGAAAGCGATTACACCATCAAGGATAGCAGACTAAAGGACGCTGTAGATTTCTTATGGGGTAAAAAACACGGCAAGTTCGATTTCTCTCGCCCCAAATTCAAGAACATCAACAAGCTTGTCTACCAGCTCTCTTTCTATTATGCTACCATGGACCTCTGCCAGGAATACAGCATCACCTTCGGCGGGATTAAATGTCAGGATGAGATTTCAGCACGAGATTGCACCGCCTGCATGGTCACCGCCTACCTTAATAACGATGTGGGACCCGACGGTAAAAAGAAGCCCATTATTCCTATCGCTTGCGAAAACGATATGGACTCCGCCCTTACCCAGCTGTGGCTGCATCTTCTCAGCGGCAAACCAGCCGGCTTCGGCGACTTCCGGGACGTGGAAAACGGGATGCTGGCTATAGTCAATTGCGGTCAGCATCCACCCTACTTCTTTGGAAGACCTGAGGAAGACCCCATCAGGAAGCTCGACTGTGTGGAATATCTGGGACAGGAGATCTTTTACGATGCCGGTGGCAGTGCGGTCCGCGGGAGAACTCCCGGTGGGGAGATTATGACTGTTGCCAGATTGGGGAGAGAGAATCTCCGCTATATTATCGTGGCGACCGTGATTAAGACTGTGGAAGTCGACCCCAAGGAGCACGAAAGATACAATGCCTCCTGGCCTATAATCAAGGGGAGGATACCTATTCCCGACCAGCTTCTAATCGATATCTGGCCGTGTAATCATCTGGGATTTGCCTATGGCGACTACACACCCCATTTAGCAGAGATGGCGCACCGGTTGGACATCGGCTTCAGAATCTTTGATGAAGGGGGGCGTGAGTATTATAAAGCCTCCTGAGGGGGATGCCACTTTAAAGCAAAGGCAAAGAAGCTGGCTTGATAGAGGAAAAGCCAGCGGCAGATTGAGCTTGCGTACGGGTAACATAACAGTTATTAGCCTATTTTAACCATCTATCACGGGGGGACCAAAGAATGAATGGTGCACCTTTCTTAGGTCTTATTATGGCGATGATAGGCGGGGGTGTTCAGGGAGCATTCGTTCTTCCCATGAAGTATATGAGAAAGTGGCGGTGGGAGAACGGCTGGCTGACTTACACCATCATCTGCTGCCTGATTTTGCCCTGGATACTGGCTTTAGGACTAACTCCTTCTATTGGCAAGATTTATTCCGAAGCTTCCTGGTCTGTATTGATAGCCACCATTGGCTTCGGTGCCGGCTGGGGCGTGGGTTCCATCCTCTTTGGGCTGGGAGCCTCATACCTGGGAATGGCTATGGGGATTGCCATTATAACAGGTATAAACGCCTGTCTGGGAACTCTCTTCCCCATCTTTTTTCTTCCCAGAGAGAAGACCCTGTCCAGCAGCTCGGTATGGACCATAGTTTTGGGGATGGTTATTTTAATTGCCGGGGTGGTCATCGTCTCCTATGCAGGAAGACTCAGAGAATTAAGCCAGAAGAAAGCCACCGAAGTGCCGGAGACCGCCGCCGCCACAGCGAAGAAATCCCTGTTTCTGGGGCTTGTGATCTGCATTTTGGCTGGCATCTTCTGCCCCATGATGAACTTCAGCATCTTCTTCGGCAAGCCGCTGCAGGATGCCGCTGTGGCTTTGGGGGCTGCCCAGTATAATGCCGGCTATGTCCTGCTGGCTTTAGCGGTGACCGGAGGGGCGGTGCCTCAAATAATCTACTGTTCCTATCTGCTCTCCAGGAACAAATCCTCCAGAAATTTCAGGCTCCCGGGGACCGGGATCAATTACTTCCATGGATTTATGATGGCTTTCTACTGGGTTCTGGGGATTGTCCTTTACGCCTTCGGCACCTTTGTAATAGGAGCAAGAGGAGCAATATGGGGTTGGCCTTTATTCCTGTCCTGTACCATAATTGTCGCCAATATCCTGGGAGTTATAACCAAGGAATGGAAGGGCGCCAGTAAGAAAGCCTTCTTGATGATGTACATCGGCATAGCCTGTCTGATAATCGCCATACTCATAGTGATCACTGCCGCCAGTAGATAACAAGAGAACCCTGGGCTTCCCTTACGGTAAAGAACCATTGCCCTCTGGTGGGGGCGCTCTCATAAAGTGGAGCATCTCTTTGATACTCCCTGAAAGACTCTTGAAAGGAGGAATACAAAACTGGAAGAAAAACTAAGCGGTGCAGGATGATTAGCCGACTTTGACAGGAGCAGCAGAAAATATATCTTGAGGGGAAAAATCCCCTCTTTAATTCCATTAAAGGAGGTGTTTCAATGTTCAACGAAAAGGTTGGACGGAGAGATTTTTTATCAAAGGTTTCAGCAGGAGCTCTCTTCGGAACAATGCTGGGCAGGAGTGGGATTCCGGAGACTCCTATGCCGCCTCCCTCCGGAGGACTGCGATTAGGAGGAGGGGCTCTCGGAAACCTGGTCTATCCCCGAGAAGGTAAACGAAAGCGCCATTCCAGCTGGGATAGAAAAGGTGGAAACTTTGACTGGTTTGTCGTCCCTCCAGGGGGGACGGCTACTTTAGCTGACATCAAGGGTCCCGGATGTATCACCCATATATGGATAACCGGCAGAACAAAAGAGAAGTTCTTTCTCCGGAAAAGCCTACTGCAGATGTTCTGGGATGGAGAAAAGGAGGCAAGTGTACAAAGTCCCCTGGGAGACTTCTTCGGCGTTGGTCATGCCCGGGTGGCTGATTTTTGGTCGCTTCCTTTATGCATGACTACCAGGGGAGACAGGAGAAGCCAGCGAGCTGCCATGAACAGCTTCTTCCCCATGCCCTTTTCCAAGGGGGCGCGGATTCAACTGGTGAATCAGGGAAAGATGCAGATTGATGCCCTATACTTCTATATAGACTATGAAGAGTATCCGACTCCTCCCGACGATTTCCTTCGCTTCCACGCCCAGTGGCGGCGGCAGAATCCCACACCCCCCAGCGTCAACCTCAAAGAGCCTATCTACCGAAGAGACCTGGGGCATCGGGTCCCCGGCTCGCCTTTCATGGTTATCGGCAGCATCCCCAATCTCAATGGAGAGATGAACTATGTTATTCTGGATGCCAAGGGGAGAGGGCACTATGTGGGTTGTAATTTGAGCATCGATAATATCGGCGTCATTCACAACGAGGCCTGGTTCGGCGAAGGGGACGACATGATTTTCATAGACGGCGATAAAGAGCCCACATTACGCGGCACCGGAACAGAGGACTACTTCAGCGACGCCTGGGGCTTTAGTGGGCGTTACAGCAAACCCTTCTACGGAGTCTCGTTGAACGGGATGGAATCCGGCAGCGGACTGGTCCGCATAGCGGGCAAGTGGACCATGTTTCGGTTCCATATCGTGGACCCGATTATGTTCAACAACTCTATCAAAGTCACCATAGAGCACGGTCAGGCAAATGTTCAGTCGAACGATTACGCTTCGGTAGCCTACTGGTACCAAACAGAACCTCATGCGCCATTTCCCAAGATGCTCTCGCTCAAAGACCGTATGCCTAGCGATGACAAGAAGAGTTTTCTTAAACTAATCGATAGCTGGAGATAAAGTTTGGACGCCCTTTTCGGATAAAGGCTGGCAATCCAATAGCTCTCCCTTTCAACAGTGCACATAGGGCATGAAGGGGGGAGTGTATGCGGATTTCAACCTTCGGGGATTATTTGTTCACAGTAACATAGCTCTGTTTACCATGTAATTAGCTCAGAAAAAATATTCTGAGGTTTTTACAAAGGAGGTTAAAAATGGCTAACAGAGGCAATACACTTTATTTGACCCTGTTTCTGATTGTGGCCACCATTCTCATCTTTTCCTCTTTCGCCCAGGAGAAGCAAAAAGAGGTCCAACAGGCTCCCCCCTTCCATACCGGAGGAGCCCTGTTCCCCGAGCCGGGACCGGTGCCTCCTCCTGCGGGCATCGGAGTTCCTCACAACCCCATGGTTTTCCTCTCCAGGCCTAAGAATTATTCAGCTGCCCGAGCCAGCTCCTATGCTCGTAATGGAGGCAATCACGATGTTATCCGCATTCCAGTGGGTGGACAGGAGGTTACCCTTGCCGACATTAAAGGACCAGGAGCAATCACCCATGTCTGGACCACCTTTCGTGGCAAGGGGCGTGACCTCATCATCCGGTTCTACTGGGAGGGGAGCGACCATCCCAGCGTTGAGGCTCCCATCGGTGATTTCTACGGAGTGGCTATGGGAATCAACGCCCCTATTAATAGCTACCCCATCCAGGTCTCCTCGGAAGGGCGGGCTCGAAACTGCTGGTGGTACATGCCCTTCAACAAATCGGCTCGAATTACGGTAACCAATGTCCGCCCTGCTGAAACCCTCGAGCTGGATTACATCTCATTGTATTACTACATCGACTATCAGGTCTATAGCCAGCCTATCAAAGACATTACCTATTTCCATGCCCGCTTCAGGGAAATCGACCCCACACAGCGAGGAGAGCCGGTAAAACTTGTGGAGGTAGAGGGAGATGGTCATTATGTCGGTGTAGCCATGGGGCAGAGAGCCAGAACACCCGGCTGGTTCGGCGAAGGGGATGACATCATCACGGTGGACGGAAAGCTCTCATTTTTGGGGACAGGCACCGAGGACTACTTCAGCGATGCCTGGGGATTCAGGGTCTTCAGCGACCTCTACCACGGTGCCCCGGTGTATGAGGGGAGGGAGGTCGGCGACAGCCTGAGTGTCTATCGCTTCCATATTGTGGACCCCATACCTTTCAGAAAGACCTTCAAGTTCGAGATCGAGCACTGGCCCTGGTTTAGCTGCTGGCCAAATACCGGCAGAGGCTACTATTCCAGTGTGGGGTTCTGGTATCAAAAGGGGATTCATAAGCCCTGGCCTCGTCTGGAGATAATCATCTCAGCTGAGCCATGGGACCCCACCAAGGGGCGCTGGCATGTTGAGAACGCTCTTGAGGCGGAGGACTTAGGGATTCTCGAATATCAGACTCAGGCAGGAAAGGGTGCCCGACCTCACACCCAGTTCTTGATGCCCAACCTCAGCGGCGACCACATGCTTAGCTTCGACTCGGGCGGTAAAGGGGAGTTCTCCCTGGCTGTCCCTGTAAAGGAGGCTGGCAAGTACACAGTTAAAATACACTATGTGCGGGCGGTAGAGTATGGAATCGTTCAGCTCAGCGTAAATGGCGAGCCGGCAGGTGACCCGGTGGATACCTATTTGAGAACTGATGACCTCACCCGACCAGTGTGGCCGCCCAGGGAGTTTGCTTTCCCCGGGGTGTCTCTGAAAGCTGGGCTGAATGTTTTTCGGTTTTCGATCAACTCAAAAAACCCCGAGTCGGATGGATACAAAATGGGCATAGATTGCCTGGTATTGGAAAAGGAGTAGATGGGGAAAAATTAAGAGATTTTATTTCTTGTACAGGATAAGGGACTGGAGTCCGATAGGGGTAGGGTGAAGAAAAGCTCTGTTTGCCTGAGTGGCTTAATTCAATGCGAAGTATTGTCCACAGCCTTTTATAAAGTGCCCTCTCCTCTACAATAGATATTTATGCAGGGGATAGAGCCTCCACTATCTGCGGACTTTTACCACGATGTAGGGCTGCTCGAAATCTGGATTGGGATAAAAGACCCCGTTACCGTTCGCATCGACAGCCTCTATATAATACATCAAATCGAATTCCGCGCTGATAGCTTCCCCTGGAATGGTTGCCGAATACTCGTCGCCTTTCAAGTGCATAGGAACAATCGAATATTCCATTGTCTGCCGGGTCGGTCGGTAGTAGAGGAGCACCCTGGCAATCGAGGAATTGTCGGTAACTTTCGCTCTGATTTCCAATGGCTCACCCGGGTTACATTCTTTAACAGGTGTGTGGATAACCACAGGAAGTGACCGGTCATTGTTTACCTTGATTATAAAATACGGCTTAGCTTCCGAGGTCTTGGGAAGGCGAACGCTCTGTCCGATAGAATCGGTGGCTTCCAAATAGTACCTTATCTCTCCTTGCTGCACCTCACTGTCGGGGATAATCGCTGAGTAAATCATATCATCCCCTTGCATCTCCACAGAGCGGTAAGACTTTCCTTTATCCACCGAATAGTGCAGGGTTACCTGTTCAATTTTCTCGGGAGGCTCTACTGTAGAGGTGGTGCCATAAGCTATAGAGAGGCTATCTTTATGCGGCTCAACAACTTTGCGAGGGAGGGTCACCGTAGCCAAAAGGTGTAAATCTTTACCGGGGATTGCTCGACGTAGAGGTAGATGGGCGATATGGGGTTCTATTCGAGTAATGGTCAGAGCGTTCAAGATGTAGTCAGCTCCAGGCGAGGCGCTCAGTTTGAGTCTGAATGTGCTGAAGCGACTCCCTACCATGTTGAAGTTAAACCTCTTCACCAGCATCTCCCCTTTGCGCACCACCTTGTCCACTATAATTGGTCGATCGTCAAATCTTTCCACAACCGAGATACTCATCGGTCCATGGTCAGCAGGGGCAGGGCTGCGGTCGGTGATGAGCAGGGTGGCCTGATAGTGCCCTTCTGGGAGGTCTAATCTGAAGACTGCGGGTTTATTTCCCTGGACAAAGTCCCCCAATAGCGCCTGTGGTGGGAAATTCAGGTTGTCCAGGTTGGAAGCATTCCATACTGAACCTGGAACTCTTGGGAGCTGCTCAGCTCTTAAATCTTCTGCCTCTACCCAGCCATAGCCCTGCTGAGAGTTATAGAAGCTGTGAGGAAAAACACCCTGGAAGCGTTGTTCAATAGTGTAGTAATTGGTGTAGATGGGGGAGTAGGCGGTAATCACATTAGTAAAAGCTCGGGGACCAAAATCAAAGCCGTAATCGAAATTTTGCACCAGTCGGAAAAGCTCCTCCTGGTATTGAAGCTGACTCAGGTCGTTTTCCACAAATACTATGTTATCTTTCCAATGCCCTACGCTGCTTGGACCAAAGACAAGATTAGGATAATATATCTCTTCAGCCACTGATGACAGCTTTTTCCAGAGCTCCAGCCCTTTTTGGGCATTGGCTATGGCATCCTTGAGAAGCGACAGGTCCCCCAAACGGTAGTAAAAGCCCAAACGATACGCCGCTCTCATCTTTTGGGCGTGGTAGCGAGCCATACCCGTAAGGATGAGAAAATCCATTTTTGTCGCCCAGAACTCCTTATCAGCGCTGCTCAGGGAGGCTTCGGCACGGGCAATCGCCTGCTCACATTCCGCGGCTACCGTCTCCAATCGAGAAGCAGCCTCTTCGGGCGTAAGCTTGGCTGAAGAGTTTCCCTCCACATAATCATTAACATACTCAAGGAAACTGCTAATCCGGCACCTATCGTAAGGCAAAAGGTGGAGATAATAGTTGAGCAGTCCCCCCATATCCTTTTCAGGCCAGATGTACATATTGTAGTTGCTGATGACAGAGCCCATAATCAGAGAGAGCACCCGGCTTGCTTGGCGGTAGGCCGAGGCTACCTCAGGGGCGGCATCTTTGCCAAACCGCTGACGCAATTCTCGCAGCCACAGCTCATCGCCGGCTGCCGGATTGTAAGTCAACCGTCCAAACAGGCGGTAGAAACTCCAATAGCGCTCGAACTCCCACTGGTAATATTCCCTCTCCTTATAGCGAAAAATCCGCCAGGCTCCGGGAACGTTCATGTATCCTTTCTGAGACAGGGGAGCACAGATTTCAAAGCCGACCCCGTCCTCAAATTTGGTGGTGGGGGCAAAACGCCGCACAAAATCGGGGTTCCCCCATAGAAGGAGGCGATGGGAACCAAGGGTCCACACCTGATAAATCACTGAGTAGCGGTGAGGGTATTTTAACCAATCCCCATAGCTATATGTCCACATAAGTCTGGTCGGATGATAGGGAAAGACCATATGCTCCCCCCAGTATTTAAGGTTCAGCCGGGCAGGAAGACCTGAGTTTACAGCCTCTTCTATGGTCTCTCTCAGCAGACCCACGGTGCGGACATCGATTAGAATAGGTCTGCCGCATTCCTGCGCTGCACGGTAAACCGCATCCCGGAACAAGGGGGTCTGCTCTTCAAAATCAAGTCCCGACTCGTGGTTCACCCTCAGCTGGATAGCGCTTATGCCCGGGCATTCCTTAAGGAGCTTGGATAGGGCAAGATAGGTGTAATCGGTCATATTCTTGCGGGTAAGCCCGGTGACCATGCTCTCCTGCTTTTGGAATTGAGTCTTGCTTTCCCAGGCGATTTGCTGCCAGATGCCCAGGGTGAAGTCAATACCTCGGTCCTCAGCCAGAGAGCTTATGTAGCGCAACATCTCCAGATTCTTCTTCCGCTGCTCCTCTGTGAGCCCGCGGGCTTTGACCTGGGGGTATTGTTCCACATTAACATGGAAGGCATACATCGGCGAGAGGTAGGGCGTCTGGTGAGAAAATACAAGGTTGATAGAATTCCACCTATCCGCTGCCAGCATACCAAAATAATCTTCCCAGTATACCTTTGAATAGTACCATTCGCGCTCACAATCTGCATTATGAAGGAGAACCATAATGCCTCGCACAGGAACGCAGGGTCTTTCAGACACCTCGTTCACCGAAGTGAACCAATCTTCCTCTTTCTCCAGGGCTTTCACCTGTTGAGCCAGTTCCAGCAAGGCATACATCAGTCCCCGGTCGTCCGACCCCGCTACTATAAGGATGTTTTTATCGTCCTTCCTTACTCGTTTCACTGCTAAGGCTTCTCGCACCTCGGCGAGCTCTAATTTTCCATCCCCTTTGAGCTCCTTTATCAGGCTCGAGCCATTTAGGGTACCCACCAGCAGAATGTTAGCGGAATGAGCCGTTTGCAGGGACTCACCTTTGCGAAGAGAAGCTCCCTTCATCTGGAGAGCCCTTAGCAACTGATCTAACCCGTATTGTGAAGGTTTGCCAATAGGACCGTCTATTATTATCTCCGCTTCAGGTGGTGAGCTTTCAGGAAGGAGAGGAAATAAGGCTGAATCCTTATTGAATGCTAACGGGTTGGCGTTGGCGGTAAATGCGATTATGGAGATTAAAAACGAAGCGATTACAAATCCTAACACCAGTCCCCTGAGCGAGGGGTAGAAAAAGATACTTCCTTCTGTCTTTCCTGACATTCTCGGCATCTGTTCCTTCCTCCTGTAGATAAACCGGAAAGGTTACTGTTTGAGGCTGTTGCCCACTGTTCCACACCATTATTCCTAACAAGGGGTTTGCTCCCTTTAAGGCATCTTAAGTTTGGACTGGCGATAAATTCCGCAAGACTCCCTTATCTTAAGTTCGACTGATAGAATAATTTTTTTATTGGGCAGACTGTCCACCCCGTCTCTCAATATCTTTATTAATAACCAGGCAGCAGTCTCCCCCATCTGGTAAGCAGGTTGTGCCACCACGGTGAGCCGCGGGTGAAAAACATTTTCCCAATCAAAATCATCGTAACCCACCACACTGATGTCCTGCGGGCATTGTAAACCAGCCATCTCCAAGGCCCTCATCAAGCCGATGGTCATTTTGTTATTGGTTGCAAATATCGCCGTAGGACGGTCTTTCATATTGATTAATGAATGACCTAAAGAAATACCCTCCTCTATGGTAGGAATTCCCTTTTTAATATAGAATTTGTTAATAGATATATTATGCTCACGCAGGGCGTTCACATATCCCTGCAGCCTTTCCCGATGAACGCTCAGAGGATATTGAACGGTTATTATGGCAATCTTCCGGTGCCCGAGCTTGATTAGATGAGTGGTGGCCGCGTAACCGCCACCAATGTTGTCCGCTACCACCGCCGGAATGTCCTGAAATTGAGGGAGACGGTCCAGATACACAATGGGAACGGGGAGGTTGTTGAGCTTCTCCATATACTGCTCATTGCCCGACCTGGGAGGAGCCTTTATCAGCAGAATGCCATCCACCTTTTTCGCCTCCAGTATGCTTAAGTACCTCATCTCTTCGTATTCGTCCTCAAAGGTATTGCATAGTATTATGGTGTAGTCCTCCTGCTTGACCACACTCTCCGCTCCTCGGAAGGCAATGGGGAAGAAGGGATTGGTAATGTCCGGCACAATGATTCCAATGGTGAGGGTTCTTTTGGTCTTCAAATAACGGGCAGGAAAGTTGGGGATATAGTCTAGCTCCTTGATGGCCTCAAGCACCTTTTCCTCGGTGCTTTTCTTCACATTCCCCTGGCGGTTGATCACCCGGGAAACGGTAGCTACCGATACCCCAGCCTTCTTTGCTACATCGGTAATCTTGACCATTTTATGTAATCGATTTCCTTTAAATGTATTCTATGCCATTCTAACATCATTTTTCTTTACATGCAAGCTTATTTGTTATCTTTCTCTCCCTTTTCATTTACATATGCAATTTAAATGGATTTCGCTATCAGTTGACTTTAGATTTTTCCTGTGATATAAGTTTTTAATAGGAAATTGGAGAAAAATAAAAAAACTGTTGTCTGATAGAACAGGAAAAGAGCTAAATCCTTTTATGCAGCTTCTTGAGAAAACCTAAAAGTTTCATTTCTGGATTAGACATTATTTGGTTACTGAGGCAAGAAGTATATTGATATGTTAGAGAATACGGGCTTTACGGCTCTCTTTTTGCTCGCCAGGGCTGTGCATTTCGTGAAGCCCGGATGTTATGTGCTTTGTCCTGCAAAATTACTCAGGAGAACAACAGAATGATTGAGTATACGAAAATAATGCAATGGGTTTTACCTCCCGCCTTAATTGTAGGAGGATTTCTCGTTGGGTTAGTCTTTGAAAAAATCATCATCAAGAAACTTAAATCAATAGCCTTGAAAACAAAATGGAAAGGTGATGAAATTGTCATCTCTGCCATCCGCGGAATGACCATCGTTTGGTTTACCATTGCCGGCATCTACGGGGCAATCCTTAGTATCCAGTTAAGTCCAACCTATATGAATCTCATACAAAAGATTCTTCTGGTCATGGTTATATTTTCAGCCACGCTTGTTTTAGCAAGGATTGCGGCTGGTTTTATTAATACCTATGCCAATAAAGTAAAAGGGGTGGTAGCTTCAACATCAATATTCGCAAATCTCACAAAGCTTGTGGTGTTTCTTGTCGGCACATTAATTATTCTTCAGTCTCTGGGCATTTCTATTTCCCCCGTCCTGGCCACTCTGGGAGTTGGCGGACTTGCCGTTGCCCTGGCTTTTCAGGATACCCTTTCCAACCTATTTTCTGGGCTGCACATCGTGGCATCAAAACAGGTAAGACCAGGTGACTATGTGAAACTTGAGAGCGGCGAGGAGGGTTATGTTACCGATATAACCTGGAGAAATACCACTATCAGAGCACTCCCCAATAATATGATCATCGTTCCCAATTCTAAGCTGGCTTCCATCATAGTTACCAACTACTATCAGCCTGCAAAGGTGATGTCGGTGCTTATTCAGGTCGGGGTTAGTTACGACAGCGACCTTACCAAAGTTGAGAAGGTAACTCTTGAGGTGGCCAAAGAGGTGCTGAGGGAAGTCAAAGGGGGTGTTACTGAATTTGAGCCGTTTATTCGTTACCACACCTTTGACGATTTCAGCATTAACTTTACCATGATACTGCGTGCCAGGGAGTTTGTGGATCAATATCTTATTAAGCACGAATTCATAAAAAGACTGCATAAGCGTTATCAGAAAGAAGGTATCGAAATTCCCTTCCCCATCAGAACCGTTCATATGCAGAGTGATAAAGAATAAACGCAAAGGCAGGGAACAGGCGTTTAACACAGCATAAAAGGTTTGCCAGTTATGGCACAAATCGCCTGCGCGGCAGCTTCTTTTAGCTGGGAATCTTTAAATTATTATGGTGAGAAAAAAATAATGTTACCTAAAAGTCTCCTGATTGATTATGGCACGCAAAAAATTAAGCCCATTTTAAGTAATATTTATTCCCCAGGGGCGGCGAGCTCTTACCTTTGCTATAAATTAAAATAAAAACTCCTATAATTCTTAGATGGCTTAGAAAATTAACCTGGGAAACAAACGATAAGGAGGATTTATCATGAAAAAAAGGTTCATCAAAGTTGCTACTTTTTTGT
>NJBL01000096.1 GCA_005223145.1 bacterium (candidate division B38) B3_B38
GACTCGACCGCTGTAGAGAACATTTTCTCCTCCCGCTTGAGCATTTTGCTGGTCCTTTCCAGGGCCTGGAGAAGAAGCCCCCGTGTTTTTCGTCTGTCAAATATATACCTAAACAATTAGCCACCTCCATAGTAAAACTATAAAACCGGGAATAACATAAAAAATTATGAATAAATAAATTATAGCATATTTTCGGGCATTGCTGGCTACATCTGCTATCCAGTTAGAGCAGTAAATGGGGATTTTCCTCAACGGCTTAAAGGGGAGGAAGAGGAGCGCTCCCGAGATATTGAAGTTAAGGTGGACGAAGGCTATGGTGATGGCAGCAGGACTGCCGGTGACCAGCGAAGCCATAATGGCGGTTAACGGGGTGCCAATATTGGCACCCAGAGCGTAGGGAAACATATGCTCTAAGGTCAGGATTCCCGCTCCCGCCAGGGGGACAATAAGGGAGAGGGTCACCGAGCTGCTCTGAATCACCGCTGTGAGGACAAATCCCAGCAACATCGCCCGGAGGATATTCTTAAACAGGTATTCGTGAATGAAACTCTCGGCTCTTCTGACCACCAGCTTTTTCAACAAAGAGACAAGCAGCTTCAAGGAGATGAACAATATAACCAGAGCCACAATCAGCGAAAGGATGCCATTCTGCTGGGTAGCACCAAGCAGGAGGTCAACTGCAGGTCGGGTGATAAGCTTCAAAGGACTGGCAATCTTTATCAGCCCCACCCCGGAAAAAAGCCGACACATCAGCGAAGATATCCACTGCAGATACCCGGTGGCCATCTCTAAGGGAATAAAGATAATGACCGCCATGATGTTGAAGAAGTCATCAACAATGGAGCATGAAAAGGCTCTCCTGAACTCCTCTTTTCTGGTGATAAATGCCAGAGAAACTAGGGTGTTGGTTATGGTGGTGCCGATATTGGCTCCCAGAACGATGGGGATAGCATTGGCTATGGGAACCACTCCCCCCGCTACCAGAGCCACCACCATGGAGGTGGTAACCGAGGAGCTCTGTATGATACTGGTGGTTAATAATCCGATTAACAGCCCCATGAGGGGGTTAGCGGTTGTCCTGATGAGCTGCTCGGCAAAGCCGCTGCCGAAAAGCTGAAGGGAAATGCCCATCAGCTCTATACTGACAAAGAAGCAGTACAATACCCCCAGAAGCTCTGCTATGCTCCAGGCTAATAACGTCCTCTTAGAAAACATCCAACTATCACCACAGTAACAGTATAATATCGGCTTTTTTGTCAAAATAGAGTAAGAATGGTAACTCTCCCGACACTTCTTTGAATGAGCTTCTTTATAACAGATTTTCAAGGCAATGTAAAGCTAAATTTTAAAATGCCTCCCCTGAGGAGCCCCCTCGTTCAGTTTTGCCAGGGGTTCTAGTATTTTATTTTCCAGCGAGAAGGAAGGATGATAGTTGACAGAGATAGGGAGAAATGTTAAAATCTTCCCCACCTGGAGGTAGTGTTGCTTTAGCTGAGCCTTGACCGGGGAAGATGAGAGAACTCCCAACTTAAATTAGCCCCAGGGAATGTGGTAATCATGGTCTCGGTTAGCCGAATAAAGAAGCATTTCTATCAGACTTGCTTATTAATCCACTTTTCTGATAGTTTAGGAGCGAAAGAAAAAGGGGGAGGCTATTCCTCAGTATCTTTCCCCAAATTTTAAAGGAGAGATAGCTATGGTAGATAGACAAAGGGTAATATCCACGGGGAGAATGAAGGTCTTTCTCCTCTGTGTGGCTGGCTTCCTTTCAGGGATGCTGGTCTGTTCGGGTATCTTCCTCGTGGGGACTAAAGGAGCACCGGAGCTTATCTCTCAATCCAACGCCCTTCTCCCAGTCTCCCATGCTACCCCTTCTGTAAAACCTATGTCTCTCTATCAGATTCAGGAGGAGATCACCCAGAGCCGACGCAATGCCATTGTAACCGCCGCTCAGAAGGCTAAACCGGCGGTGGTAAGCATCGGGGTCACCATTACCAGAACCTATCGTCCTCTGGACCCCTTTTACGACGACTTCTTTGACTCCTTCTTCCGTGACTTCTTTTATCCCCGGAGATACCGCCAGAAAATACCCCGCATCGGCTCCGGTTTCATCTTCGATGAGCGGGGCTACATCATTACCAATCAGCATGTGATTACCGGAGCGGAGGAGATAACATTGACTCTGAGTGATGGAAGGGAGTTCAAAGGGAGGCTGGTGGGAGAAGACCGCGCTTCCGATATTGCAGTCATTAAGATTGACGGAGAAAATCTCCACTGTGTCGAACTGGGAGACTCTGATAAGCTGATCACCGGGGAATGGGCAATAGCCATCGGCAACCCCTTCGGCAATCTAATAGAGGAATCGCAACCGACGGTAACCGTAGGCGTCATTAGCGCCACTAACCGCTCATTCAGACCGGAGACCAGCCAGGAGCACATCTATAGGGATATGATTCAGACCGATGCCGCCATCAACCCCGGCAATAGCGGGGGACCCCTGGTGAACGCCGAAGGTAGGGTTATTGGAATAAACACCTTTATTTTCACTAGAAGTGGAGGCTCATTGGGGATTGGCTTCGCCATTCCCATCAATAGGACAAAAAGGGTCGTGGAGGAACTTATCCGCTATGGGAAGGTGCGACCGGTCTGGTATGGATTCCAGGCCCAGGATGTAACCCCCGAGTTTGTCCAGGCTTTAGATCTTCAGCGGGCCAGAGGGATAATTGTTACCTATGTGGAAAGGGGTAGCCCCGCCCAGCGGGCAGGTCTTGCCAAGGGGGATGTCATCCTGGAGGCAGATGGGCGGCGGATAGCAGATGCCGAAGATGCTAAGCTCATGTTCTATAGCCATCTGGTAGGGGATTCTCTCACTATCACTGTGCTACGCAAAGGAAAGCGCCTGAAACTGGGAATGGTATTGGAAGAGTATAAATAGCCACAGCAGCAAAGGAGGAGCAAAAGATCAAGGTAGACCTTCATATCCATAGCAATATATCCGACGGTCTCTATCCCCCTAAGGAGGTGGTCGCTCGGGCGTCCGCTGATGAGCTGGATATTATCGCCATTGCCGACCACGATGCCATAGGCGGCATTGACGACGCATCTAAAGAGGCCCGAGCCCGAGGACTTACCCTCATACCGGCAATTGAGTTTAGCTGCACCCTGGAGGGGAGGGATGTGCATATCATAGGCTACTTGACCGACTGCCATAATCATGCCCTACTTAAATGGGTCTCCGATTTTCAGCAGGCTCGCCGCCAACGGCTGAAAGAAATGGTAGCCATCCTCCAATCTCTGGGAATAAGCATCGACCTCCAGGAAATAGAGGGAGACCACCAGGCAGAATCTATAGGGCGCCCCCATGTAGCCCAGGCTATGGTGAGAAAGGGCTATGTGCACACCGCCAACGAAGCCTACGATAGGTACCTCCGCAAGGGAGCCCCAGCCTTCGTCCCCAAAAAGATGGTCCTCCCCTGGGAGGTCATCGACCTTATTAACACCTGCGGGGGCATTTCCGTCTGGACGCACCCTGAAAGGAAGACTTTCTCCTCCTATATTGATCTCCTCTGCTCTCACGGTCTGCACGGGGTAGAAGCCTTCAATCCAAAGCTCAAGCTGGTTGATACCGACCGACTCCTCCAAGCGACCCGGAAGTACAACCTCTTAGTCACTGGAGGCTCTGATTGGCATGGGCTCGAGTCGGATAAACCTCTGGGCAATTTCTCCATCGATTCGGAAGAGATTAAGCCCTTCTTTGACCTCTATGAGAGCCTACAAGAAGAACAAAATTCCCCTCAGCCGAGATAAATAAGACATACATCTACCTGGTGATTGCCGTAATTAATTGATACTAAGGCAGTTATCATATAGCACAATCATTAGGCATACTGCTCTAACTCCTTTTTAGTTTCACATTTAGGAGATTGAACGAGCGGTTTTCCGCAGAGTTTTCCACAGTTTCTGCGGAATGGAGGGCAGAGCAAAGGATAACAAAAATTACCTTGCAATGGGGATAGATTTATGGTATAAGACTTATATAAAAGGGTGTGTTGCATTAATTTAAAGCCCGATGTGGGGATTACCTGCTTATGGCTATTAGCGACATATTTATCTTCGAAGAAGAATACAGTAAGCTAAATTCCATCATCAGCAGGCTCAGAGAGGAAGCCAATGCTAATGTGGTTTTCCTGGTGGACAAGAATGGTCAGCAGATCGCTGTGGATGGAGAGCTACACAACCTGGACACCACATCCCTCGCTTCTCTGACAGCAGGGAATGTGGCGGCTACCGATGGACTGGCTCATCTGTTGGGGGAAAAGGAATTTACCATACTTTTCCACGAAGGGGAGCGAGACAACATCCACATCTCCGTCATTGCTCAGCGGATAATACTGGTGGTGATTTTCGACCACCGCTCATCCCTGGGCTTGGTTCGCCTCAGGGTAAAGAAAGCCTCTGCTGAACTGACCCCTATTTTCAAAACTATCCTGCAGAAGGTCTCCAAAAAACGGGAAGCAATAAAAAAGAAATTCACCTCCCCCTTTGCTGAGATTACCGATGAAGATATCGAAAACCTTTTCCAGAGCTGAACATCCCAAATCAAATGATTGCATCGATACTGCCCTTTAACGGAGGCTCAACATCGCCGACCAGAAACCAATGGCATATGTTAACTACGCAACTCAAGAAATAAACTGTAAGATTGTCTATTATGGACCGGGGTTGGGGGGTAAAACCTCCAACATCCAATATATCTACAGCAAGATCAGCCCCGAATTAAAGGGTAAGCTCATCTCCTTGTCTACCGAGACCGACCGCACCCTCTTTTTTGACTTTATGCCCCTGGAGCTTGGCTCGATCAAGGGGTTCAAAACCCGCTTACACCTCTACACTGTCCCCGGGCAAGTGTTTTACAACGCCAGCCGAAAGCTCATCCTCAAGGGCGTGGATGGGGTCATATTCGTTGCCGATTCCCAGATTGAACGGATGGATGCCAATATAGAATCGGTCCGCAACCTGCAGGAGAACCTGCGGGAGCTCAGCTACGAGCTCCAGGAGCTCCCCTATGTGCTCCAGCTAAACAAAAGGGACCTAAACCCTATCTCCAGCGTGGAGGAGATGAGGAAGAAGCTTGGAGTAAAGAGCGAGTCGGTTTTTGAGGCCATCGCCATTCAGGGGACAGGGGTCTTCCCCAGCTTGAAGGAGATGGCTAAGCTGGTCCTCATCGACCTCAAACGGAAAATGGGCTGAGGAGATGGAGCCCTCCCACCTTTAAGCCCCTGCTAAAGGCTATTGACAAAAAAGGGTTAAGGGTGTAAAATTTTGTCTGCGCTCCTCAGTAGCTCAATTGGCAGAGCATCCGGCTGTTAACCGGAGGGTTGTAGGTTCGAGTCCTACCTGAGGAGCCAGTTTTTTCAATAACTTAGAAGAATTGCTTTTTTGTTTCTTTTCTTTAGTGTCCATATAGGTGTCCATTTTATCGATAGCGTGCCTTTTATAATCTGGAGATAGGTGACTATATCTCATGGTCATTTTTATGCTTTTATGCCCTAATAATTCTTTTGCTGTCATCAAATCTGCACCGCTCATAATCAGGTGAGAAGCGAAAGTATGCCTTAAATCGTGAAATCTGAAATTGTCTATGTTTGCCCTCTTTAAAGCCGAACGGAATGAATTCTTAATATCTACATAAGGCTTGCCTTCCCTGTTGCAAAAAACATAATCGCTGTCTATTCTGGGGGGTATATTTTCCAACGTAGCCATAAGAGTGGAGTCAATAGGGATATATCGTTTCTCATTATTCTTTGTTTCAACTACCTCTATCAGGCAATTATTGAAATCTATGTTTTCCCATTTTAACTTGAGAATTTCGCCTCTTCTCATGCCAGTATGCAATGCTGTTATTATTATAGGCTTAATATGATAAGCCGCAGCATTTATCAATCTATCTATTTCATCTAATGACAAATATCTCAACCTATAAGCTGGCTCTTTCAATCGCTTGAATTTGCTCACTGGATTAGTTAATGCCTTGCCCCATTCTATTCCCTTATTAAAAACACTTCTGAAAAATTCAAGATCACGATTTACTGTAGCAGGTTTAACCTTCTCTTTCCTGAACTGTTTGTATTTTTCAATATCTAACGGAGCTATCTCTGGAATGCTTACATTGCCAAAAAAAGACAATATATTCTTGGCACATGACCTATCGCCTTTATAAGATTTCTTATTTAATTTTGAATATTCTAAGAATAGGTTTAGCAAGTCGGATAAGGTAGTTTTGGGAACTTTCCTTTTATCGAGATATTTATTCTCAGCAATTTCAACTTTCCGCTTTTGCAAGACTGCCTTAGCAAGCTTCTTTGAGGGTCCTATCTTCTCTCTCTTTCTATGTCCCTTAACATAATAATCAATATAGTAGTCTTCACCTTTTTTGTATATTGCCATTTTACAACCTCATAGTTTGAAGGTGGTTATCATTTAAATTATCTTAGTTTCTTATCTTTCAACTTTAACTTCAAATCCTAACTTCTCTAATACTCTATAAGCGTCCATGGATGTAAAGGCAATCTTAATCAATCCTAATGTTTCATATAGCACTTGCTTAATAGGGTATCTTTTATTTGCAATTTCAACATAATAGTTTCTGATTGCCTCTGGTTCTTTATCATTCATTGCCTTAATAATATCATCCGCAGTTACGGAATAAGTCTTCCCTCCAATAGTGAACTTAGCCATTTTTTCCTCCCATAAGAATCATTACTTTCTATTACAATATTTATTATAATCGCCATTATTCAATTTGTCAAGATAAATTATCAATCAAATGTTATCGCTTTTACCTTATGTTCTTCTATCCATTTCTGCAGATCCTCAATATCAAACAGAATTCTTTTTCCATCCTTAATATA
>NJBL01000025.1 GCA_005223145.1 bacterium (candidate division B38) B3_B38
CAGCCGATAGATAATGGCAAGAAGGTGCTCCTTTATGCCATGGAAAGCCCGGAGATATGGTTTGAGGACTTCGGCACGGCACAACTGGTCAACGGGAAGGCGGTGGTACCTATAGAGAAGGTCTTTGCTCAGACAGCCAATATCGAAATGGGCTACCTTATCTTCCTCACCCCTATCGGAGAATGCAATGGTTTATACATCTCCCGGAAGGATAAAGACTCCTTTGAAGTGCGGGAGCTGGGCGGAGGTACTTCCAACATCTCCTTCGACTACCGCATTGTCGCCAAGCGAAGGGGGTATGAGGAGGTCAGGTTTGAGGAGTTTACCGAGCCGAAAGAGTCACCCGCAGAGCCAAATCTCCCCATTGATAAAAAAGCAGCCAATATCAAGCAGCCCGCACAACGATAGCCTTAAGGTGCGGTTTGCCTGGCAATAAAAATAAAGTAAGGATTAGAGGAGATAAACAGAGAAATTTTCGCTATAAACCTATTTATATACATAGATAAAGAGGAAGATTAAGCTGTTGAAGTACTTAGCGCCCGCCCAAAATCATGAAAAAAGCCCTGTTCATTTTCCCCAACTATAAGAATGGTAAGCCCTTGCTCACCATGGAGTTTATACAGGTGGAGTTGTTAACTTATAAAGCGCTGTTACCCCTTCTCTTCCTTTAGCTCAATGAGCACCCCGTGGGAGCTGGCAGGATGAAGGAAAGCCACCCTTGCACCCGCCGCCCCCTGGCGGGGAATCTCATCTACTAACCTCACCCCTTTCCTTTTCAGCTCTTTAAGGCTCTTTTCAAGGTTGGGAACCTGGAAGCAGAGGTGGTGAATCCCCTCCCCCTTTTTGGCGATAAACTTTCGGATGGGCGATTGCTCGTCGGTCCCCTCAATTAACTCTATGGTCTCCGACCCCAGGGAGAGGAAGGCAACCCTGACCCTCTGCGCCTCCACAACCTCAATTTTTATCAAATTCATCCCCAGGCAGTCCCTAAAAAAAGGAAGTGCTTCCTCTAAGCTGTTAACAGCTATCCCGATATGGTCAAGTTTAATCAACACTATTGCTATTCCTACTAAAATCTTATACCCCGGAGAATCTCCTCAGCAGCAGTGTAAGGGTCCATCTCCCTCTCAGCAATTTTACGGATGTACTCATCCCTCTTCTGTTGGTTAAGATTTCCATAGTAAACCTTCTCAAGGGTGTATTGCTGTATAATCTCCCTCAGCCTCCGCTCGCTCCTCTCCAGTCTCTTCTTTTTGCTTGTCTCCGAGTGGAGAAAAAACTGATGGTAAGATTCTATCTGCTGCATCAGCTCCTCAATCCCCTGCTCTTTCACCGCTGTGGTTTTCACTATTTTCGGCTTCCAACGCTGGTCGGTGTCAAACTGCTCCCACATCAGCCGGAGCTCCCCTTCCATCCTCTCATAACCACCCTTGTCAATTTTATTGATGACCAGGATATCAGCAATCTCTATTATCCCGGCTTTAATGGCTTGAATGTCATCCCCCAATTCCGGCGATAAGATAACGATGCTCCCATGTGCCAGGTTGACTATGTCCACCTCTGCCTGCCCTACCCCTACTGTCTCGATAATTATCACATCATTCCCCGCCGCATCCAGCACCGCTACCGCGTCGTCGGTAGCCCGGGACAGACCTCCCAGGCTTCCCCGGGTGGCCATACTGCGAATATACACTCCTTCATCAGCGGTAAGCTCCTGCATACGAATCCGGTCGCCCAAAATCGCTCCCCCGGTGTAAGGGCTGGTGGGGTCAATGGCGATAATTCCCACCCTCTTGTTCTGCTGCCGCAGAAATGGGGTCAGCTTATCCACCAGGGTGCTCTTCCCGGAGCCTGGTGGACCGGTTATTCCCAGGATAAAAGCTTTCCCCGTAAAAGGATAAAGCAATTTTAAAATTGCCTTAGCCTGGGTGGGATTATTCTCTATAAAGGAGATAGCTCGCGCAATCGACCGGACCTCCCCTTTAATAACCCCATCTTTTAATAGGGATAAATCTTCCACGGCAATGTCTATTCCAAAATCTGCCTGGCAATCACCAGGTGTTGAATCTCAGAGGTTCCCTCGCCAATGGTGGCGATTTTGACATCCCGATAAAACTTCTCTACTGGATAATCCTTGGTAAACCCATATCCCCCAAAAATCTGCACCGCCTTCTCAGTTGCCCTCACTGCCATCTCACTGGCATAAAGCTTGGCCATAGAGGCTTCCTTGGTCGACCTTTGCTCCTGCTGACGAAGATAGGCTGCCCGGTAGGTGAGCAGACGCGCCGCATCAATCTGGGTAGCCATATCTGCCAGTATCCATTGAATAGCCTGGAATTTGGCAATCGGCTTTCCGAACTGCACCCTCTCCTTGGAGTATTTAAGGCACAGCTCCATGACTCCCTGGGCAATTCCCACGGAAAAGGCAGCTATTCCCACTCGCCCTCCGTCCAACAGCGCCAGGGCATTGATAAATCCCTCACCCTCTTTCCCCAAAAGGTTCTCCTGAGGGATACTGCAATCTTCCATTATCAGCTCCGCCGTATCGGATGCCCTCACCCCGAGCTTGTTCTCTTTCTTCCCCACTCGAAAGCCAGCCATCCCCTTTTCCAGGATAAAAGCCGAGATCCCTTTAGCCCCCTTAGATTTGTCGGTAACCGCCAACACCACCGCCACCTCCCCCACATTTGCGTTAGTGATGAAAAGCTTGGAGCCGTTCAATACCCATTGACCATCTCTGAGTATCGCAGTAGCCCTGATAGCGGAGGCGTCGCTTCCTGCCTCCGCTTCAGTGAGTGCCCAAGCCCCCAACTTCTTGCCTGATGCCAAAAGTGGTAGATAGTTCTTCTTCTGCTTTTCGGTTCCGTATAAATATATGTGATTGCAGCACAAGGAATTATGAGCAGCCACCGTCAGCCCAATTGAGGGGTCCACCCTGGAGAGCTCCTCTATTATGATGGCAAGGTCTATATACCCCATCCCGGAGCCCCCATAGTCGGGAGATATTAATATCCCTAATAGCCCTAACTCAGCCAGCTTTCTGATGATCTCCCATGGGAACTGCTGGGACTCGTCATACTCCATCACCACTGGCGCTATCTCCCTCTCGGCAAACTCCCTCACCATCTGCCGGGTCATCTCCTGCTCTTCAGTAAATGAAAAATCCATGTTACGCTCTCCTATTTCTTTTTTAGTGCTACTTGATAAAAAATAAGCCTGCAAGAATCCCTTCAATTTTATACCATATCCGTTGGCTTCCCGTCAAGAAAAAGGGGAATCAGGGATAAAGGAGAAACGAAACTAAATACTCTATAATTGTATAAAATAATAACTATATCCGCTTATAATTATCCGCAAAATCTGTGGATAAGTTTGTGGAAAAGACTGGAAAAGCTCTTCCAAGGGTTCAAAAATACTTACCTTGTGACATCTTGCACAAAAGATAAGCATAATTATAATTTATTGATAACAAAGGGGATAGCTGTAAGTTATCAAATAAAAAGGGGTTACTGCGATAATAGTTTGGACTTATCCCCCCTATATGGTAATATATTTAAAAAGGAAGTCCATGCATGAAAAGGTAAAGGGTATGGACTGCTGTGAGTATGAAAGGAGGTGGTAGCCGGCTCTCTTGGGATTGGAATGGCTAATCTCTTAAAGGAGGGAACGATTATCCTGAAAGTGACCATCATTCACGACTCTGGCATCTCAATGAGAGAAAATGCAAAGAGCGAAGATATTAGAGGAAGTTAAGGATAATTGTCATCCGTGAGGGCAGATTTTTAGCCTCTCATCCAAGAAGGCAGAAGGAAAATAGAGATAGTATAAAATGTTTAAATCACTACTTAAAAGGAGGGACAAACAATGGCTAATCAGTTTGGCGACTTTGGCCAAATAAAGATACCCCCGATAAAGCCCAAGTGGATAGTCGCTGGCATAGTTATTTTAGTAGCCCTTTATGTGCTGTTCTCCACTTTCTACTCAATCAGAGCGGATGAAGTAGGGGTAATCCTCCGTTTTGGCAGATATGTCCGCACCACCCAGCCGGGGCTACACCTCAAACTTCCCTTCGCTATTGAAAAGCTCAACCGAGTGCGAATAAAGCACATCTTTAAGGAGGAGTTTGGCTTCCGCACTCTCCTCCCAGGGGTAAGAACAGAATATGCCCGTGGGGTGTTCCTTGAAGAATCTCTTATGCTGACCGGCGACCTCAACACCGCGGTAGTCGAGTGGATTGTCCAGTATAGGGTGAAAAATCCGGTCGAATACCTCTTCAAAGTGAGGAACATTGGGGATACCATCCGTAATACCTCCGAATTTGCCGTGCGGGAGATAGTGGGTGACCGTAGTGTCACTGAGGTTCTAACCATCGGTCGTATAGAAATCGGAACCGAGGTGCAAAGAGTTATGCAGCAGGTATTAGACAGTTACCAGAGCGGCATCCATATTGTCACCGCCAAACTTCAAGATGTAAACCCCCCCGACCCCGTTAAGCCAGCCTTCAACGAGGTCAACGAAGCCAAGCAGGAAAGGGAGAAGCTCATCAACGAAGCCTGGCAGGAGTATAACAGAGTTATCCCTCAAGCAACGGGAGAGGCGGAGCGGACCATCAGAGCAGCCGAGGGCTACGCCCTCAATAGGGTGAACAGAGCAAATGGGGATGCCAAGAAGTTCATCTCCATCTGGCAGGAATATAACAGGGCGAAGGATGTCACCCGAAGACGGCTCTACCTGGAAATGATGCTGGATGTTCTCCCCAAGATAGAGAAGAAATATATCATAGATAGCAGTCAGAAAGGGATGCTCCCCTTTTTAGACCTCACCCCTAAGGAGATAAAGGAAAAATGAGAATAAAAAAGATATTGCCCCTTTCCATTATTGTCATTCTCCTCCTGATCGTCCTGGCGAGTGCTCTCTATACGGTTAAGGAGACAGAGCAGGTGGTCATCACACAGTTTGGCAGACCAGTAGGGAGCCCGGTAACCAAAGCCGGTTTGCACCTTAAGGTCCCTTTCATTCAGACAGCAAACTACTTTGAAAAGCGGCTGTTGGAATGGGATGGGAGCCCGAACCAGGTTCCCACATCTGATAAGAAGTATATCTGGGTTGACTGCTTCGCCCGCTGGAGAATTGTCGACCCGCTCCGATTCATGCAATCAGTCTCTACCGAATCCGAAGCCCATGCTCGCCTTGACAACATTGTAGATGCTGCCATCAGGGACCTTATAACCAGGAACCTCCTCATCGAGGTCATCCGCAGCACAAATCGGGAGATGGAACTCTCCGAAGAGGAGAAAGAGCTATTAAGCCTTGAGGAGATAGCGGAGGAGATTAATCTGGGGCGGGAGAAAATTACCCGGGAGATTTTAGAGCAGGCATCTGTGATGGTGCCCCAATACGGGATTGAGCTGGTCGATGTGCGGATAAAGAGGATCAACTATGTGGAGGAGGTCCGGCAGAAGGTATATGAGAGGATGATCTCCGAAAGGCAGCGCATCGCCGCTCAGTATCGCTCTGAGGGGCAGGGGAAGAGAGCGGAGATCGAAGGGGAGAAGGAGAAAGAGTTACAGCGCATAGGGTCGGAAGCCTACCGGAAAGCCCAGGAAATTATTGGAAAGGCAGATGGGGAAGCGGTGAGTATCTACGCCAATGCTTACAACAGGGACCCTGAATTCTACTCCTTTCTGCGTACTTTAGAGTCCTACCGGGCTACCCTGAACAACAGTAGCTGGTTGCTGCTGACCACCGACTCAGATTACCTGAAATACCTGAAGAAACGGCAGTAAAGACGGTAATAAGAGCTTCCCAATAGGAATCCATTCTCTCCCCTTTTAGATGATAGAGAGGGTTTCTGTCCTCCTGAACAAAGAGCAGTGACTAAAGATGGAAGCTGTATCGGTTGTCCGCTGTCAGGGATACCATCCAGCAACGGTTGAAAAAGGGGTGCTGGAAGCGATAAGGTTCCTTGGAGGGTGGGATAAATTTGTCAGACGAGGAGACAAAGTTTTGGTTAAACCCAACCTCCTGACAGGGGCGCCGCCCGAGAAAGGGGTCACCACCCACCCCTCCCTGGTAAGAGCTGTTGTCCTCCAGATCAAAGAAGCAGGGGGTATCCCTATGATAGGGGATAGCCCCATGCTTTCCAGCAGTCTGATTCGAGCAGCTGAGAAGGCGGGGATAAAGGAGGTGGCGGACCATTGTGGCGCCAGGCTGGTCGAATTTGACGAGTCGATAGAGGTCGATAACCCTTATGAGGGGACTTTCCGCCGATTCGAAATAGCCAAACAGGTTTTCGACTTCGATGTAATTGTCAATCTCCCCAAGCTCAAAACCCATTCGCAGATGCTGCTGACCTTAGCCGTAAAGAACCTCTTTGGCTGTGTGGTGGGAAGGAAAAAGGTCCAGTGGCACTTTAAAGCGGGAACGGATAGGCTCTATTTCGCCCGCATGCTGGTGGAGCTTTATCGGACGATCGAACCACAACTAACCATTGTGGATGGCATAGTAGCCATGGAGGGGAATGGCCCCCAGAGCGGCAGCCTGCGTAAGCTGGGGCTGATTCTGGCGGGCAGGGAATGTGTGGCGTTAGATATGGTGATAACCCACCTGCTGGGGCTGGAATCCCTCCTTTTGCCCACCACTTTCGTAGCCAGGGAGATGGGGTTTGCTCCCATTGATATAGGGAAGATAAAAATCTTAGGAGAAGAGCTGAACAAGGTGGCAGTGGACGATTTTCAATTCCCAAGTTATTCAACCATGGCCTGGAACATCCCCCATTGGCTCCAACGGAGACTCAAGCGATACCTTACTCCCCTCCCCTCTGTTGAGCTTTCCAAATGCACACTCTGCCGCCGTTGTCTGGAAGCCTGCCCCACCGGAGCCGTCAGCGAGTCCAACAGCAAGGTGGTTATCAATTACGACAAATGCATAACCTGCTTCTGCTGTCAGGAGGCGTGCCCTGATGGGTCTATTCAACTCCGAGGGCGATGGCTCATGCGATTGATGAGCTGAAGGGTAATAAAAAAGAGGGATAAGAGCGATGCCTTATTGTCCCTTATGCCAAAGGACTTACCAAAAGGAGAAGAGGCTGTGCCCTTATTGTGGAAGCTCCTCTCCCCAGATATTTTTAGGCTCTGGACAAAGAGGCGAGTGGGCTCCAGTCTTCTTCTCGGACAGCTTGGCGGAAATCATGGTCATCAAAAGCCTGCTTGAGTTTCACGGC
The DNA here is from genome assembly GCA_005223145.1 of bacterium (candidate division B38) B3_B38. Taxonomy (GTDB): domain Bacteria; phylum Acidobacteriota; class B3-B38; order Guanabaribacteriales; family B3-B38; genus Guanabaribacterium. The sequence goes on from NJBL01000025.1 coordinate 7,223, forward strand.
TACCAGGTAGTGCTGCTCTCCAAAGGGAGATTTCAACGAATCTTAGCCCCCCTATTCCGCGGTGACAAAAACAAGGGGGAAGCGATCTACCGGCTGATGGTTCGGGGGGATGAGCTTCAAGGATGCCGGCAGGTAATAGAGGAGAGCAGAAGAACGGGCAAAGATAAGTTCTCAGCTAATATAGATAGGCTTAGCGGTAAAGGTAAGAATAAAAATGATAAGGGCTAATAGACCCATGAGCTTCCTTTTTCCATCAAGGGGGAGCTCATCATTGAGAGTTCGAGGATGCCGCAGCCCCAGCAGGAGGATTAACAGTCCCCAGAAGAACCATCCTGGAAAGCCGGTAATGAACCCCATAAGAATTATCACCGAAAAAACACCCAACGATACCTTAGAATAATATTTGCCGAAGATGGCATAGCTTATATGCCCACCATCCAACTGGCTTATTGGCAGAAGGTTCAAAGCCGTTGCCAGGCATCCAAACCATCCTGCCAGAGCTATTGGGTGTAAGAGGAGGTCGTAATTGTCAGGAAAAGCTGGCAAAAAGGCACGCTCTATAAGGTCAAAGAGGAGCGGCTCCCCTAAGCCCAAATAAAGACCTTTATGCACCGGGGGAATTAAAATCGGCTTGGATAGCTTCAGACCGACAATCAAGGTGGGCAAGGCTACTGCAAAGCCGGCCAGGGGACCGGCAATTCCGATATCAAAAAGTGCCTTCTTGTTCTTTATCGGAGACTTAATCTTGATAAAGGCTCCAAAAGTACCCACTAATGTGGGGGCGGGGATAAAGTAAGGGAGGGTCGCATTTATATTGTATCGGCGGCATGTAAAGTAATGTCCTAACTCATGGCTGAGGAGGAAGCCCATAATAGCGATGGAGAAATAGAACCCATGACGTAAGATAGAGGGGTCGGCAAAAATCTTATGAATAAAACCGAGTTCGAATACTATAGGCTCATTGGATTGGAATCCTAAATGGTTAACAGCACCAATGATAAAGGTGGTAATTATCGTCAGGATAAAAAGGATAACATTTATAAATATCCTCGGTCCCTTTTCTGGCACCAGGGGAGCAGGGGCTAATCTCTCCTCCCTGGATAAGCTCTCCAAAAGATAAACCTCCTTCTTTCACTATCTCAATGAATCCGTAAGTTTTGAGCTTTAAGTATATAGCACCAGGCGGCGGGTGTCAAGAAACACCAAGGGAAAAGGGGGTAGTGCAAAAAAGCTTTATTGCTCCCAGTTAGATTATATTATTGCTATAGGCTAATAGGAACTTGAATCTCAGAGCCTTCCTTTTCGCCTGAAGAACCTGGTCAATTTGACAGAATAAATCAAAAGGATGGGTTTATTTAATACTTAATAAGTTCTTCCCGGGCTTAAAGCGGATGGTATATCCGGGAGGAATTTTAACCTCTTCCCCGGTCCGAGGGTTTCTCCCTATCCCTCTCTTGCGAGGCTTAACTTGGAAGATCCCGAAGCCCCGAAGCTCAATCCTCTCTTTCCGGGCAAGGGAGCTCTTCATAGCATCGAAGATCGCTTTTACAGCAATTTCGGCTTTCACCTTGGTGATTTCAGCAACATTGGATATCTCATTAACTATATCCGATTTTATCATTACTTGCCTCCTTCTGGAAAACAAGAGTCATTATATTAGCCCAAGTTATTCTTGTCAAGAAATTTTTCACCAAAGTGATTGTCGACTACATCTAAGCTGTGTTATATTATTTTAGTAGATGTTCTTTTATCTTATAGCAAAAATTCCCAGCAAGAGAAAGAGAATAATCGATGTCTCTTCCTAAAATCGCCATTCTGGGTAGACCAAATGTGGGAAAGTCCACCCTCTTCAACCGGATTTGTGGTCTCAGAAAGGCTATCGTGGATAGCCTCCCGGGGGTGACCAGAGACCGCATCTATGGGGAGGCGGAATGGAGAGGGAGAAGCTTCAGCCTTATTGATACTGGGGGATTAGATTTATTCGCCTCTGAGGAAATGACAGAGAAGGTAAAAGAGCAGGTATTCAGGGCGGTAGAAGATGCTGATTTGCTTCTATTTGTGGTTGATGTAAAGAGCGGGCTTAACCCCCTGGAGTCTGAAATTTCCCGCCACCTGAGAAAGCGTAACAAACCGATAATCTTAGTTATAAACAAAGTAGACCATCCTGGGCTGGAAAAGGAAGCGGTGGAATTTTACCAGTTAGGCTTTGATACAAATTGCTCTATATCAGCAGAGCACCGACGCGGTATTGGGGAGTTGCTCGACTTGATAACAACCCAGCTGCCCTCTGCTAAAGAGGAAGAGGAGAAGGAAGAGGAACCGGAGATAAAAATTGCGGTGGTCGGCAGAACCAATGTGGGAAAGTCATCACTGGTAAACAAAATATTGGGAGAAGAGAGGGTTCTGGTGAGCGAAGAGCCGGGAACCACCAGAGATTCCATCGATACTTTATTCACTTATGAGGAAAGAAGATACCGCATCATCGATACAGCTGGCATAAGAAGAAAAAGGGTGCTTCGGGAGGCAGCCGAGATAATCAGCGTGCTAAAGGCACGGCAAAGCCTGGAGCGGGCTGATGTGGTCCTCCTTCTGCTCGATGTCACCGAAGGTATCACCAGCGGAGATGTAGCCATCGCGGCCTACGCTGAGAAAAAGGGACGGGGGATAGTTATACTGGTAAATAAATGGGACTTGATGCTCCCCGAGTGGAAGAATACCGACCTTTACCTGAAGGAGATAAGAAAGAAAATCCATTTTCTCCGCTACGCTCCCGTACTCTTTATATCGGCTAAAACAGGGCAGAGGGTGTTCAAAATATTCGACCTGGTTCAGAAGGTATTCATAAGCATGAGCCTTAGGGTTCCCACTCCTGTGCTGAATCAGGCCATCCATAAAGTGATTTCCCCCAGGCTTCCTTCCCCAAAAAGACGAGGAAAACCCAGGATTCTCTACGGAAGCCAGGTCGATATCAAGCCCCCCCGATTCGTATTCTTTGTGAACAACCCCCGAAACTTCACCCCCACCTATCGGCGCCACCTGACTGAACAGATAAGACAGGCTTTCGGCTTCTATGGCACTCCCATAAAAATTGGACTTAGAAAGAGATAAAATACTTGTAAAGCTACCAAATAAATTGACTTAAAGGATTATTTATGTTATCTTTAATTAGGTATATAAAATTGAAAACTGCTCAACAGAGTTCGTAACTAAAAGGTTTGCTCCTCACTGGAGGAGGGGAATGGTTTTTTTCAACTACGCCACTAAAGAGATAACGGCAAAGATTGTCTACTATGGACCAGGGCTAAGTGGCAAAACCACCAATTTGCAGCATATATATAACAATCTCCCCGAAGAGGACAGGGGGAATATGGTCTCCCTGGCAACCAGTGAAGACCGCACCCTCTTCTTTGACTTTATGCCTATTGAAATCGGGAGCTTCAAGGGGATTCAGACCGCAATTCAGCTCTACACGGTGCCTGGACAGGTGGTTTACGACACCACCCGTAAGCTGGTGTTAAAAGGAGCTGATGGGATAGTCTTTGTCGCCGACTCCCAAAAGGAGTTGATGGACTCAAATCTGGAGAGCGTAGACAACCTCGAGAAGAACCTCAGGGAACAGGGAATGAATCTCAAAGACATCCCCCACATTCTTCAGTTCAATAAAAGAGACCTCTTGAAGATAGCCCCGGTCGAAGAGCTTAACAAAAAGTTGAATAGATATGGGGTGCCCTATTTTGAAGCCATAGCCATTCACGGCATAGGGGTGTACGAATGCCTGCGAGAGATCTCCATTGCTGTAATGAGCAAAATCTCAAGAGAGCTAAATGTTGAAGAGTTTGAAGCCGAGCCAATAAAAAAAGAAGAAAAAGCTCCGATAGCATCCTCCGTGCAAGAAGAGCCTGTTTTATCTGGTAGCCATGAAGAAGAAGCCCCCCAAGAAGAGCCTGAAGAGCTGCTCTTAGAACCGTCCCCTCTCCTCGACACTGAGCCAAGCACCCCCCCAGAGGAAGAGGAAAAAGAAATAACCGTCCCCATAGAGTTGAAGGTAGACCGAGACACCAGGGAGATAAAACTGAAGCTCTCCCTCAATATCAAGTTAAGCCGTAAATAATAACTTCCCCACCCTTATGACACGAAAGCAAATAGCAAAGTTAATATATAACCGCCATGGTGGTCTGCTCAAAAGGGAGGCAGACGAAATATTAGAGCTAATCCTATCAATAATAAAAAGGGAGATAATTAAAGGAAAAAGGATTAAACTAAGCAACTTCGGAACTTTCCAGGTGCGTTATCGAGGGGGTAGATGGGGTAGAAACCCCAGAACAGGGGCATCAGTCTTTATCCCGCCTCGTCAATGGCTGAGTTTTCATCCAGCCAAGTTCCTGATGAAATTGGTGAACTCATCCTTAAAGGATACATTTAAGCATAAATCTTAAGATGAACCCCATGCCAAAGCTGCCCGATAAGCTCTTCTTCAAAATTGGAGAAGTAGCCCGCTTAACTCAGACTGAATCCTATGTCCTCCGCTATTGGGAATCAGAGTTTCCCTCCCTATCCCCGATGAAGAACAAAGGCGGGCAACGACTCTACAAGAAAAAGGATATAGAAACCATCCTCCACATAAAGGAGCTGTTGCAGGTAGAGGGCTACACCATTGCCGGTGCACGAGCTAAGCTAAAAGAGGAATCCGGTCGGCAAAGAAAAGAGAACCTTCCGGCAGAAGATAAGCTTTCGGCTAAACTCAAGTTGCTGAAAAAGGGGCTAAACAATTTCCTGAAAATTTTGCAAAAAGATGACATTGATTAACAAGATATTATATACTATAAGTGACAAAGATTTCCCCTTTCATTGACCCTTACTAAGAACTACCTATTCTGAAAAGAAATGTCGAAAAGAGATTAGTAAGGCATCTTTAGTATTTCCTCTGCCTTAGATGTTATTAATTTCCAGGCTTCTTTTACATGTCGTTCCTCAGTCAACCTCTGACCGATAGCCAGGCGGAGTGTATATTTACCTCTCAATGTGGTGTGGGTCAAATATATCTTTCCATTCTGGTTGATGCTCTCAAGGAGACGTCTGTTCAAACTGTCGAGTGCCTCCTCATCCCGTCCATCATTCAAGCGGAAACAAACCAGACTCAGGCTCACAGGCGCCATAAGCTCAAAGTTTTCTTGATTCTCTACCCATCCCTTAAACAACTTAGCTAATCGGATATGCTCCCTTATCATCTCTTGAAGTCGCTCCATTCCATAATAGCGAATCACAAACCATAATTTCAGGGCTCTAAACCTCCTCCCCAGTTGAATGCCCCAGTCACGGAAGTTCTTCACCTGGGCATCCAGGCCGGTCTTTAGATATTCAGGATGAATCTCAAAAGTGCGGATAAGCGCACCGGGGTCCTTTACAAAATAGGCTGAGCAGTCGAAATTGGTAAACATCCACTTATGGGGATTAAAGACAAAGGAGTCCATATACTCTGCTCCTTCCAGCATCCACTTTTTCTCTGGGAGGATGCCAGCCGTTCCGGCAAAAGCGGCATCAACATGAAGCCACAGGTCATGCTGGTGGCAGATTTTACCTATGTCGGCCAAAGGGTCTATAGCAGTGGAAGAGGTTGTCCCCAGCGTAGCCACCACACAAGCTGGCTGCAGCCCCCTTTTTTTGTCCACAATCACTGCTTCTTCCAGCTTCTCAGGAATCATTGCAAAAGCATCATCGGTTGGGATAAGACGCAGGTTCTCCTTTCCGTAACCCGCAATTTTGACTCCCTTCTCTATACTGGAATGCGCCTCTTCTGAAGCGTAGACAACAAGGGGCTTTTTCAGACCTCTTTGATTCGCCTCGAAATTGGTTGCCTTCTCTCTGGCTGTTAGCAAGGCGCACAGGGTTGCAGTGGAAGCGGTATCCTGTATAACTCCAGCCATCCCTTCCGGGAGACCAAGCATTTTGCGCAACCATTCCAAAACAACCTCTTCCAATTCGGCGGCAACCGGAGAGGTCTGCCAGATCATGCACTGGACACCAAGTCCTGCTGTCAGCAATTCTCCCAGAATGGATGGAGGACTGTTGTTAGCAGGAAAGTAGGCAAACCAGCAAGGATGCTGCCAGTGGGTGATGCCTGGGATTATAATTTCTTTAAAATCATCGAAAATCCTTTCTATAGGTTCACCTTTATCCGGAGGTTGCTGAGGAAGCCTCTCTTTAATCTGACCGGGTTTTACCTGAGACATCACTGGATACTTAACCACTTCGGTCATGTAATCCGCCACCCAATCGATGAATTTATAGCCAAATTGTCTGAATACTTCCTTATCCATCGTGTCTCTCCTATTCGTCAGAGCAGGAATGTAATCTCATTCTCGATTTTTTATGGATAGCGATTTTCTTTTTCATCAGAGTGAAAATTGTCGCTATTTACCCATTTTTTCCAATTTGCCACTAAAGGCTTATAACACCTGTCACTTATCTACAATATGAAAAATAGCCATGGCAATAGACTCTAAATGAGTTATTTTCTTCTTATCCTCAGCCCCTTTTATATGCGATCATCACGCTTATATTCGTGCTGTCTGATCCACCGCTTAGCCACCCTACCTTGCTTTACAAGTTGATTCTATTTGTTCTCATTCTGTAAAAGTTATCCACACATACCATGCTTTATGGTACGTTCGCTCTGCAGGCGCGGCTGAAAAAGTGTTCCTCTTTTTCACTAATGTCCGCGATAAGGGACACCCTGCGTGATCCACTCTGGTGCCAGCTCTCCCTTGAGATAGTGGTCAAAGTACTGCTTCATTTTGATGGCGTAGTCCAGTTTGTTGGGATACTTCTTCAAGTGGTGAGGCTCGCCACGGTACTGCAAGAATATACAGTCTTTGCCCAGGCGACGCATAGCAAGGTAAAGCTCGATTCCCTGATACCAGGGTACCGCCCCATCCTCGTCTCCAAACTCGATGAGCAAGGGTGTATTAATGCGGTCGGCGAAAAATACGGGAGAGTTTTCGATATAGCGTTCGGGATATTCCCAGAGACTCCCGCCAATGCGGCTCTGCGTCCGCTCATACTGAAACTGTCGGGCCATGCCGGACTCCCAGCGAATACCGCTGTAGGCACTGGTCATATTGGACACCGGCGCCCCAGCTATGGCTGCTGCAAAGATGTTCGTTTGGGTAATGACAAAAGCAGTCTGATATCCGCTCCAAGAATGGCCGTGCAGACCGATAGCTTCGGCATCGGCAATCCCCATATCAATCAACTTTTGCACGCCCGGCACCAGGCACTTGGTGGCTGCAAAACCGGGACGACCTACTTCGAAGCGGATGTCGGGGAGGAAAATGGCGTAACCGTTACTCGCATACAGCGGAAAGCAAGGGCGGTGGTTGACCATCGGTTGATTGAATTCGTAAAGACGCTGAGAGAAGAAGCGGTAGAAATAGACCAGCACGGGATAACGCTTTCCGGGTTGGTAGTTTCCCGGTTTGATCAGAACACCCTGCAGCGGGATGCCATCCAGGCTTTTCCATTCGACCAGCTCAGCGCTGCCCCAGGCAAACTCGCTGATCTGCGGATTCACATCGGATATTTTGCGGGGGGAGTCAAAGTCCATATCACTGACCCATATGTCGGGGAATTCTGAGTAACTTTCCCGGGTATACATCAGAACTTGCTTCTTTTTAGCTTTGGCCAGAAAACGAAACCGTTTTTTCTCTTCAATTAGCCTCTCTACACCGGGAGTTCCTTCCTGGCAAGTGTAGAAACCGGTGTGTTTTTTCAGATTGTGGTAGGCAGAAAGCAGCAGTTGCTGGTCCTTGCCGAAGAAACGCTTCTCCGGATCCAGACGAAGGACGCGAAAAGTGACCTGGCTCTGACGTCCTTCACCGCCGGTAAGATTTATGGGCTCCCCTGAACAGGTGGGAAACTGCCAGATATCATACTTGTCGTAGATTAGAACGGCACGGTCGTCTTCCACCCACCCTGCCACACCATATCCCGGAGGGTTACTTGGATAGTCATGGTCTTCATTGAAGAAGGGTATATCAAGTTGGCTGGTCAGGTTTCGGGTGGTTCCTGTCTTACTATCGTAAATGTGCCAGTTCAGGTCATTGTAATAGACAATATAGCTACCATTGGGAGAAAGAGAAGCACGACTTTGCAGACGGGAAACGACCTTCTTCCGAGAGCCATCCTCAAGATTGACCAGGTAGACATCATTAAACCTTCCTTCCCAGGTAATTTCCTTCAGATAGGGAACATCAGAAAGACCCAGGGCAAAATGGGGATTTTCAGTAAGCTCGACAACCGGCATTTCCTGGTCTGCCAGGGCTACTGCTTGACCTGAATCCAGGTGGTAGACGGCTCGGTAAGTCCGGTCTTTGAAGCGTGACCACAGTTTTTTCTGATGGGTGACAATGCGGGGGTCATTCCAGTGCCAGACATCTACCTCTCTCTTTTTGAGTATGTCTTCTATATTATAGAGAGCGACCTCTTCCTTTTCCTCTTGCTCTTTCTCCTCTTTCAAGCCCGCGTCCTGGGGAGCTTTTGGTTTGAAGCCAAAAAAGATACGCTTGCCATCGCGAGTCCAGGAAACCTGGTTTTTCAGGGGTAGCATCCACCCTTCGGGTGCTCCCTCAGCCTGGACCGCTTGATTTGATTCCCCGGTCTCGCCGTCCCAGACCCACAGCGTAGCCGGACCGGCTTGACCCTCTTCATCCTCTACGGCTGACAAAAAAGCAAGCTTGCTCTTTTTCTTACTCCAGGTGAGGTTGCTGTAACGGCTGCTCTCAGTTTTAGTGATGGTTATCTGGGGAAAGGCTTCTTTTTGCAATTCCCTGCAAAAAAGACCATTATCTTTTCCTTCAGGGTCAGCTATGGCATAAGCCAGGTACCGAGAGGATTTGTCGAAAGCGAAGGAGAGCACATAGGGAATAGATATCTCCTGTCCGGATGCCAGATGGCGCAGCACCAGGGTGCTGCCGATTTCCTTCTTCTTTTTGTCTTCTTTCGGCTCGGCTGAGGCTGCGGGTTGCTGGCTGGACTGCATCTTCTCTTCTTTGGCAGGTTTTTCTTCCTCCTTGAAATGATGATAAGCAAGCCACTTCGAGTCGTCTGAAAAGGCGAACCGCTCTACCTTCTCAAAATGACTCACCTCGCCAGTAGCGGTTTCCAGCAGGGCCATACCCTCCTTGTGCTTTTCCTTTTTCGCCTTTTCCAGCTCAATCGCTTTGGGTTTAATAACCACAGCCACCCAATGGGAATGCTTAGAGAAGACAGGTTTGCTTCCCCGCTTAATGGTAAAGACCTTTTCCTCTGTTGTGGAGTGAATGTTGACCTTACCATCTCCCCGATCCGGCTGAGCAGTATAAGCTATCCAGGAACCGTTCTCGGAGACCACGGCTTCCATGATTGCCTTGAATTTCATAACATCCTGGAAAGTCAAGGCTTTTTTCTGCTGTGCCATCACTGCGGGACTAACCAGAAAAATGACCAAGCACAGAAGCAGTGCGCACATCACCTTTAAGCTATGTGTCCGATTCATGTTAGGTTCTCCTTTCCTTTTTGTATAATAGTGGAAACAAATACGACATTTTTAAAAAAGTTATTTCTTATTTTCCCCTCCCCATGTTTGCAATGAGACGCAAAAACTTAAACCGCATGCGAAAGACATGAGTTTGCTTGGTTACCCTATATTAAATTCCCCCATTCCCTGCTCTTTTACCAATCTGCCCCTTTATAGCTTATAGCATAGGGAAAATTTGAAATCAACTTAAATTGATAGCAATTAATACAATCAAAAATAATGGCGTGAAATAATTAATGTGACTTGCTCTGAAAGCATAGTAAATTAGAATCGCTTTTAAAAATTAAAACAAGTTCATTTTTTGCTTGACATATCTTATTTTTGGTGATATGCTTTGGCAGAGTTGAATTTAGAAGGATAGAGAGAGAATTTTTGTCTGTTTTGTAACTTTTGGCCCTCAAAGGGGTTATTGTAATCCTGGAGGGTTTTTTTATTGAAGGAGGAAGCATCAATGACCAAGAAGCTTTACGTCGGCAATCTCGCCTACACCGTGAGGGAAGAGGAATTGCAGGAGCTGTTTGGGCAGGCGGGGAAGGTGGAATCGGTAAAGATCATCACCGACACTATGACTGGTCGCTCCAAGGGGTTCGCCTTTGTGGAGATGATGGAAGAGGAGGAAGCCAGGAAAGCTAAGGAGATGTTCAACGGTTACACTTTCAAGGAGAGAAACCTTACGGTGGACGATGCCCGCCCGCAGCGGGAGAGAGGAAGCAGAGACTTCGACAGCAGAAGGGGGGGAGGAAGAGATAAGGGCTGGTCCAGATATTAACAGGTGAGAGGGTTAGCCCCTCGAGGAAGGAGGCTTCTCCTCCTCTCAAGGGAGAAGTTGGATAAAAACCGTCCAACCTCATGTCAAGCCTTCCTTTCATAGCCTCTCAGTTTCACCCTTTCCTATAAGGTTGTCATAGAGAAAAAATCCATATAGCAAGCCCGGGGGAGGAGTTTAAGCAGGCGAACCTTTTCGCCCGCAGCTAAGTTTTTTTGCCTGCCAGCTATTCTAACCCCTATTAGAAATATATTAGCTGATGTAATAGTATGCCTTCCTTTACCTTTCTGATAAGATGAAAGAATATAAATTTTGGGATAGGCTATATAGCAATTCTGAACTCGGAGAAAAAAGAGAAACTGCCCTATATCCTGCCTTGACAAAGACCCTAAAAAATGCTATAAGATATGTGATTAGCGGACATGCTTTTTGTAATACCAACAGGGAACCTGTTACAGATATTTGAAATTCATTTGCAAGTGGTATCTCATAGAGAGACAATTGGGGCACAAGAGGAAGAACCGGAAATCAGGATCTCTTCTAAATGATTGAAAACAAATAGGTCGGGACGTGGCGCAGTCTGGTAGCGCACTTGACTGGGGGTCAAGTGGTCGGAGGTTCAAATCCTCTCGTCCCGACCATTTTTATTGTTCTTTTTTATAGAAAATTTGAAGCGAGCGCAGCCTCGTTTGCATTTTTATATTAATCAACCGGGACACCAAGGAAATCTCAAAAAGCGCATTTTTTGCCGGAGACAGAATTGAAAGGTTGTGCTTCCGTGTCTCATTATTGAAAAGAAGCTCGCACTTTGCTCGCCGCGAGCGACAAGCTGCTTAGCTATGGGTTGATAGCGGCTATTATCAAAGCAGCTTAATCAGAGAGGCATCTTGATAACGCCAATCGAGGGTTGTTTGATTTTCTTTTTGCCTGTGGAAGGTGAAGATGAGTCGCATCCTGATCACCAATGACGATGGTATCCACTCCGAAGGCATTGTAGCACTTGCCGAAGCTCTCAGTCCGCTGGGGGAGATTACCATCATCGCCCCTGCCAGAGAGATGAGTGCTGCCGGGCATTCCCTCACCCTATCGCAGCCGCTGAAGATTTGGCAGATGGGGTCAAACCGATGGATGGTAGAGGGGACACCCACCGATTGTGTCCACCTGGCGGTGTTCAAACTGATGAAGAAACCGCCTGAGCTGCTGGTCTCGGGCATCAATAACGGACCTAACCTCGGTGATGATGTCACCTATTCGGGCACCGTCTCGGCGGCTATGGAAGGCGCCCTTCACGCTATCCCCTCCTTCGCCATATCGCTGGTGAGCGGTGGGCTGAGCGATTACGCCCTGGCAGGGAGATTTGCCCGACTGCTAGCAGATAAGATTCTCCAGGATGGTCTTCCCAAGGGGACCTTTTTAAATGTGAATATCCCGCCTTATCCTCATAAGGGAGTCATGCTCACCTACCAAGGAAGGAGATGGTATAAAGATACGGTCACTGAAGAGCATGACCCCGAAGGGGAGAAGGTTTACATTATCAAAGGGGTGGATATAAGCAGTGGTGGCGGCGAGGGTTCCGATTGCGAAGCCGTGGAGCAGAACTACATTTCCATCACTCCGCTTCATCTCGACCTTACCGACCACCGTGCCTTAAAGGAGATGGCTTCCTGGTCCAACTTCCTCAATAGTCACTTTCAGAAGGGAGATTTGCCTGAGGACTAAGCTCGCCCTTGCGGAGAAGGAGCAGAGCTCTGGATAGTAGAAGATGAGCCGTCTGAAGCGATTGTACCAGTGGGTGCTGCACTGGGCGGAGACCCCCTACGGGAGCTGGGCGCTGTTCCTGCTGGCGGTGGCGGAGTCCTCTTTCTTTCCCGTCCCGCCGGATGTGCTGCTGATAGCGCTTGCGATATCCAAGCCGCTAAAATCGTTTAAATACGCCCTCATCTGCACGCTCGGCTCTGTGATTGGAGGGGTGTTTGGCTACATGATCGGGGTGCAGTTTTTCAGCCTCATCGGGGAGCCGATTCTGAATTTCTATGGTATAATGGATAAGTATTACCGGATTCAAGCGCTCTACATAAAGTATAATGCGCTGGCGGTGGGGATTGCGGGGTTCTCGCCCATCCCGTATAAGGTGTTCACCATCGCCGCGGGGGCGTGCAGGATAGATTTTACGATTTTTATGCTGGCTTCGGCGGTGAGCCGGGCGGGGAGGTTCTTTTTAGTCGGAGGGCTATTAAGATTATTCGGACCTCAGATAAGGGGCTGGATAGAAAAATACCTGAACCTGCTGACGCTTATCTTCGTGATTCTGCTGGTGGGCGGATTTATTATAATAAGATACTTTCTCAAGTGAGCAACGACGGTCGGGACGTAGCGCAGCCTGGTTAGCGCGCCTGCTTCGGGAGCAGGAGGTCGGAGGTTCAAATCCTCTCGTCCCGACCATAATTATATTTAAAGGGGGGAAAAAATGGGAACCCGCCCAAAGCTTAGCCTTTCTTAAAATTTGCACTCCAATATTTTGGGCGAAAGATTAAATATGATGAGCGTACTTCTTTTTTTATGCGAAGCAATGAGGGGAAAAGAGGACTCTTTTCATCGCCGACTTATTTAGGCTAAGTTTAGGTTGATTCTGTAAGCCCATAGTGTAACTTACATGAAAAATCTAATTACCTTTATCATCAAGGATTAGATATTTCAACTTATTGAATATTAGTTCGTTTCTTTTGTTGAAAAATTCTTCAAAATTTTTAAAATCAAGGTCGACATCGGGAATCATATGCTTTCTATGGTAATCCTTCCTCAATTGCTCATCAGGAAAAGTAAAATTTAACCACTCCTTAAAATCTTTATTTGATTTCTCCTCATTAGGTAGTCCTTCTAATAATTGGAGGTTTCCAATGTAATTATAGTTCTTTAAATAAAATTCATGCTTATTTTCGGGTATGCCTTTTCTGATTAACTTATTTCGACTAGTAAAAAAGCTTTTTGGGAAAATGTGATCTTGATGAAACTTATTTCGATAGTCTAAAGTGGGGTAAATTAACGATAAGACTGAAAAAGTATAACCTTGTCCACATTTATAGAATAAAAGATTTTTTATTTCATCTTCAGTAAAAAGCAATGACTTAGCTGTTCCTCTCAATTTTTCAATTATGGACGTATAGGAAAAACCATTTGTGCTATTTTTAATTACTTCTCTTATAGGTTTTAAAACGCTATCAGGATGCCCTCCAAAGATTTTTTTCAAAAGAGCCTTCGATAACCAGTCTCTAATTAACTTTCTATCATTATTATATTTTGATGAAAGAACATAATTCTCAGGATTATCAATCTTTAAAATATAATAGGCTATCGGAATAATTGCATAGTTTGAAGTCAAGGTTTGGTAGTTATATCCAAAACTATATACTAAATTTACAGCTTTTTTAATAGCCTTTGTAATACAATCCCAAGATTCCTCAATTTTTCTCATATTGATAGCATTAAAATTATCAACCTTAAAAGCAATTTCTGGCAAATCTAAAAGAACTAAGCAAGTCTTTAGCACAAAATCTTTATTAAAAAAGAATCCATCGCCAATTTTATTTATGTCATCTACAAAATTAACTATTTCTTCCCTGGCATCTTTTTCCCTCCATTGTGCTGTTGCTATAGAAAGGAGTAAGTCAGAATAACTCAACTGAGTCCCACCACTATTCACACGAATGAAGATGTTTAAAACTTTGTCTAAAATCTGATCCTCCTCTAAATAGTAATTAATGATTGCTTCTTTATTTATCACTTGAGCAAGCTTAAAAATACATTCGCCAGCGAATTTGCTTCCAGATAAGTTTTGTTCTACAAGATAATTAAAAAACTCAGCGGGATTATCGGGGTCAAAATCTAATATTTTCCCTACGCTAAACCAAAATATATTTTCATCATTTTTGTCAGCTTCTTTCTTTGTTAAAAATCTAAAGTCATATTTAGAATCATAATCTTTTGATTCAGACAATAAATTTAAATATAGTTCTCTTTTTGGAAAAGCATCATTTCTATCCCAGCGTTTATAAGGCAATTTATAAGCGTATGTCCCTTTTAATCCTATATAAAGTGCTGTCAGACGTTGTTGTCCATCCAAAATAGCAGTTATTTCATTTTCCCCGCTAATATCAGCTTTTGGATTATGTCTCTTATCCCTTTCATGATATTCTCTTAAAAACTCATAAAATTGGTATTCTTTTATTTTCTCTTTCGATACTTTCCAAAAGAGAAAGGAACCTATTGGGTAACCTCTCATTATAGAATCAAAAAGCTTTTCAATTTGTTCTGCTTCCCAAACTAGCTCTCTTTGAATTGCTGGTAGCAAATAACTTTTATTATGTATTTTTTGGATGGCTGTTCTTACTGTAATTGGCGCTTGAAATGCCATAATCATACCTCTCTAAATCGTATATAGTATGGGTGTCATCACAAATATTGTATCACCTTTTGACAGCATTATATCATACTCAGAACAATTTGCAATAAAGAATTGGGATGGAATTAAACATAACTATTTACAAGCATTTATTCTAAGTTGTTAATGTTGAGTAAATCTGTTCTAATATAGCTGTAGCTTCTTTTTTGTAATTAGAATATAACTTCTCAAAGTCGATATCTTCAAATTCGTCTTTATTTTTAGATTTATTCCAAATCATCAATTGAAAGCATTGTGAAGTAATAGATTGTCTATTAATGAAACAACGTTTCGTTGCGCCAGCTCGTTTCATTTCAATAGGATGTCCAACCGTTAGATTTCTCAATTCTCTGATTTCTTTCCAATCATCAATATTTAAACTAATGTTTTCAAATTTGTCTACAAATATCTCATACAAGCTTATTATGGAATCTTGTTGCAGAAATACTGCCTGAAGAACTCCATAAAGTTTAATATACTTTTCCTCATCGTTATTTCCAAGGCCTTTAGATTCGAAATGAATCAACGCCTCTACTGTATCTCCTAGAGTGTCTATTGATACACAATATCTATTCCACTCATCAGGGCTATTTTTACATTTATTTTTATAGACTTGTTTGTAATTGAGAAAAACATAATCTCGAATCTTATTAGCTAAAGTAGAAATATTATTCATTGAAAAAATCCTTTATTTATTTTTCTGTTTATACTCTGAATATGTATTGAAATAAGGATAATTTTGAATCCTGAGATAAGCCGAAATCGGTTGATCCAATATGGTTATAACATTAAGTCTTAAAGTTTTTAAGTCATTTTCGGTTATTGAAAATTTAAAATCTTTAGTAAATAATTTGTCAGGTTTCGATGTCCTCGCATTTATTGTTATGCTGTAATCACCCGGTTCCCAATAACAATATCTATCCAGTGCTGCAAAAGTATCATTACGGATTGTAGACTTCCTAAAACTTTCTATTAGTTTATCCTGTTCAGCTTTTATTTCAGCTGAGGGAGTTATCCCCACTGAAGGTGACCAAGTTTTAGTAAGTGGTTCCAAAACTATCTTATACCATTCTGAAATATATCTCCTAAGTAGAGATTTGATTTCTTTAAAAAGATCTTTGTCATAAAAAATAATATTATACTTATATGGAGAATCAGGAGATATAAGAAATCCAGAAGGAATTTCCATAGAAATTGGTTGGGCTCCTGATAAATCAATTTGGGGAGCGCGAAAAGCTAACCAATTAAAAACATGTTGAGATCTATCTTTCTCTCTAACGATCATTAAGTCAATCGATTTTATGAAGACATCTTTATTTAACGCTCTTAAAGTACCATTAAGGCTTATAGAAGGGCCAAAAGGACCATAACTAATTTCTATAGTGCCTGTTTCATATATTTCTATTTTAGATTTCCGGATATATTTTTTCCAAAAAGCAATGATCCAATATTGTATAATTCCGATAAGGGCTAGAATAAGTATTCCATATTGTTTAAGAAATTCAAGCATTTTAATCTCTTAACTTAAAATTAAGATTTTAGCTCACTATTCGTAATTTAGATAATATCATTTAGAAGCAAATACTACATAATTAGCTTATGTCTCGCCTTTTTGTTGATATTATACCAAACTCAGGACAATTTGCAATAAAATTTTTATGAAGGCGGGGAATTAGCCCCTTTTACTCCGGTTATCTGGTAGATCGCCTAAAATTTTTAACCCGGTCTTATGAAAAAATAGGCTTTGATTTAATATCCCTTCAACAAATACTCAATTCAAATCTTGTTGAGAGCCGTTTATGGGGGCGACAGTGGATGGGTCACGCTGCGCTTTCCACTTGATTGGGGATATTGCCGACCCTGCCTGAGATTTTATACTGCCTTCAATAGAGTTACCGCTTACTCTCCCACTAAACAGCATAGGTACTGTTTGCCCCTTCAAATTTCGCTCAACGGTAAACTGCAATTTGTCACCCATTATCTCTCCGAGACCAATAAGCATTCCAGAGCCGTTCACAAAGAGAGTCCCAGCAAACTCTTGAAATCGTTGAATAAGCTTTAGCTCATAATGGTCGTTTCCTGAACTGGTTGGTATAGACCATTCCCAGGTTCCTGTCACATTCGCAGGAACAACCCAGTAATAAACAGTATGTTTCTTTCACTCGATATTTACCTCTGAGGTCTTATCGGGTTTCCATTCCCCCATACTATAATTGTGCGATACAATCCTTGTGCCTGGCTTTAGTTCGCGTAAGAGTTTCGGGCGAAGTTTGAGGTTAACTGACTGAAGCAAGTAAATAGCCACTACAGTTGCCTTGCTGATGTCTGCCTCAAACATATCCTGTTGTAGAAATTTTACTCTGTCAGTTACCTTCTCCTTGACCGCGTTTTCCCTGCTCTGCTTGATGCGTCGAGCAGCAATTTCCACTCCAATGCCACGGCACCCCATTTTTTTCGCAGCGGTAATGACAATACGTCCATCGCCACTTCCGAGGTCGTAGAGTACATCATCCTTGCCTATATCTGCTAATCTGAGCATTTCCGTTACGACTTCATATGGCGTGGGCACATAAGGCACATCGAGGTCATATTCCTGTATAGTTCCCTTACTGGGGAATACAAAAAGCAACGCAAATAGAAATCCAATTAAAATTTTCTTCATCTCTTATTCATCTTTTCTCACTTGGGTTGGTCCTCTATGTGATTGACTTTCTCCAGTAGCATGATGATACTTGTTAGAGAAGTAAAATTATAGCATATTATAAATGAATCCAAAGGGCAAAAAATTCATATCGTTGTTTCTTGTTTTCTCTTAAGTGATGCTTTCTGCAATTCTGGATGCCGGAGAGAAGCGGAGAGCTAAGCTTGTAATCACGAAAAAGGACGGACAACAGATAGAAGGCGAACTAATCCTCAGTGCGGTGTCGATATAGTTACTGCTATTTTTCTAATAGCAAGCTAAAGCTCGCCGGATTTGCGCGGCGTTTCTGGCTATTTGTTATCTGGTTTTTTGCTTATTAAATTTTAGCGGAAGTCTCCAGTATATCTATATTCCTTTTCTTTAATTCTTTCAAAAATTTATCGTAAAGCTCTCCTGCGATGCAGTCCTCGGGAGGGACTATGCCTTTGGTGGTTATCTCTCCTCTGCCTATGAGTACTGCTCCTATGGCGGCGGAGAATCCGGTAACTCTGGCCATTGAGGAGATTCCGTTCACGGTGTCGGCTTCGTCCCACAGGTAGTAATCAATTCTCATTTTTTGCCCGTCTTTGGTTCCCTTGACCGTGTTCCACATAACGCACACATCGGTATCGCCCTCTAATGCCTGAAGCCTGGGCTCTATGATGGATAATAAGAAATCACGAGGGGCAATCTTTATACCTTCATGCTCCACCGGTGTAAGGTCAAGCAATCCGCACTCTTTCAGGGTCTCTACTCCCTGCCAGTGACCCGGCCAGCGGACGGTCTTTTCGGCAAATTCTTTCAGGTCTGGTCTGGTGAACAGGAAGCTGGGCATTCCCGGAGTAACAGCGCATTCCAGCTGCTCGTTCATGCCAAATTTGTCGAAGGTAAAGCTTTCGCGGTCGCTGGTGGCATTTACCTCGACCACCTTACCGTTCTTAAGAACGCTGACTTTGACCATATATTCTCTGAGGACATGGCTGAAGGCCCAGGTGATCATATATTTTAGCGGATGTTTGCTGGCGGCTTGCTTGGAGGGAATACCCCCCACCCTGGCTACGGCTGACTCTGTTTTGTCCATTTTTCTTATACCTTCGCCAAGGGTGATATTGCTTAAGCCGGGGGCAAAGCCTATTCCATCAAGGAAGGTTACGCCGTTCTCTATGGCTTTTTTATGGAGCCATTCTCCATACTCATCAAGAGTGATTCCCCCTGGAATTTCCAGGCCCTCGATCTCGTAGGGGTCGGGTCTGCGATGATACTCTTCCAGCATGTCTACAATATTCAATCCCGCATCAATGGCTGTCTCAATAACCTTATAGCTTCTCTTCCTGTCAGGTAGGGCTATCACTCCAACATCGTATTGCTTCATTAACTTTATCGTATCTTCTCGGTTGGCGATGTCGAGAGGATGCACCTTCACCTTATCGCTGTTTATCCACTTTTTCGCCTCATTAAGGGCATGCTCGCGTCTGCCGACGAGTCCTACTGCCTCTACATCGTTCTCCTTGACTAAATCCCAGGCAACCGCAGGGCCTATCTTTCCTGAGCCTCCAAAAACTAACAATTTCATTGCTTATTCCTCCTTTTCATTCTTCTCAACGCTGTTTCAGTATTTTGTATGATTTTATGGGCGACTCTGGCTGAAATAAATTATGCCTGTATATATTACACCAGACTCTAAAAAAATTGCAATAGATTTTTTAGGAGGGCGAGGAGGCCAACCCCTTTAATGTTATCAAACGAGGCACAGGCTACTTCTCTTCAATAATGCAGCCGAGAGCTTTGAGTTTTTTCACTGCTCGGGTAAGGTGTTTTTGTTTGATTAAGATGTGGTCGGTAGAATAGGCGGAAATGGCAAAGATGCTGATTTCTTCCTCTGCCAGGGCTAAGGAAACTTCTGCTAAGAATCCTACCAGGTCGAAGGGTAAGACCATATCGAAGGTAAGTATTTTCCAGTCTCTCTCAATCTCGATTATATCTTGATCAATGACTTTGGACTGGTCAATAACCACTGTGATTTCATTTTTATCTTGAATAACTGCAAAAGCATCTGGCAGAGGTCGCTTTGACTTTACAACGGCAAAGGTTTCCTTCCATACATAGGCCTTTCCATTTTTGAAATAATCTTCTAATCTCATGGCAAGCTCGTCAATCTCGTAAATTAAGTATTTAACGATTTAAGCCAGATATGGCACAATTGTGCCCACTGTAAAATAACCGAAATGCCTGTTTTATGCACTTCTCTGGATGAAAGCTCATATTGCACCGCTTTATTAATATTATACCAATCAAGATAATATGCAATAAAGCTTTTTCGAGGGCGAAGGTGTTAGTTCTTCAGAATTAGCTAATGAAAGTTGTGGAGGCGTTTAACCAAATGCTGATGCTATCCAATCACCGACATAATGAGTTATAATTATAA
>NJBL01000026.1 GCA_005223145.1 bacterium (candidate division B38) B3_B38
TTTTTAGAGGAGACAATCGCAGTTAATGCTTATTTATTCTGGAAAAAATACATTCGGCAAGAGAAAAGTGATAAGAATTCAGAGGAAGAGTCCGATCGCTAAATATCGTGATTACTGTGGAGAACGGCAGGCGATGGAAAAAAACGGATAATCTACAAACTGATAAGGAAGGTCTCCCAGTTACGAGGATAAAGAGTTTTTAAGTCTGTATAATGGAGGCAAGTAAATGTTTTACAGACAACCAAAACCTGGAGATTTCTTAAATATAAATGGAGAAAAAATCCCCCCTGTCTTAGAAACATACTGTGTGAGAGTTGGCAAGATATGCAGTGGTTTGAACGCTGTCATAGAAAACCTTAAATCAAAACGAGGAATAAAAACTTATTATAAGACTCGGGAAAACCAGTTCAATGAGGCATTAATTTCTATCGAGGAAGGGAGGAGAAAGATATTAGAAGGAGTATCGAAACTACTACAATGAAACTATGGATGGCTAGTTAGAAACCCTTGAAAGTTTAGGAGATGGGACGAGTCATGCTCTGTACCTAAGAACTTAAGTTATTTTAGAAGAAAATGCTAAAACCGTATTTGAAAAAAATATATGAGATTGCTAATCGTGGAGATGCTAGGGAAGAAAGTTATTATTCTACTCTTGAGAGTTTATTAAAAAGATATACGGAGTGGGTCGGTGAAAGAAATATCTCCATAACAACGCTACCAAAGAAAACTGAAGCTGGCAATCCTGATTTTAGAATCTGGGACGGGACACAACATATCGTTGGATATATTGAAGCCAAGGACTTAACGGAGGACCTAGACCGAATAGAGCGTTCAGAACAATTAAAACGCTATCGTCATACTTTCCCAAACTTGATATTGACCAGCTTTTTTGAGTTCAGGCTTTATCGCCATGGTATTTTGATAGATAAAGTTCTTATCGACAGACCTTTCGTTATGCACAAACTCAAAACTATCCAAGCAGTTAAAAAAGAACCCGAATTTTTAAAATTGGTTGAGAAGTTCTTTTCCTTCTCCCTACCAAGAGTGCATGACGCTGAGACGCTGGCAATAGAACTAGCAAAAAGGACACGCTTTTTGAAGGACGAGGTCATCACTCAGGAGTTAAAAGAGGAGGAAAGTACAGTAAAAGCCTTTGTCTTAGGATTCTATGAGGCATTCAGAAAGTATCTCATAGGGGGTCTTTCGAAAGAAGAGTTTGCCGACCTTTATTCACAGACCATCACATACGGACTTTTTGCCGCCCGGACGCGCTCAGGGAATGGGTTTGATAGAAAACTCGCATACGGTAGCATTCCACACACTATCGGAATTTTAAGAGATGTTTTCAAGTTCATTTCCCTTGAAGACTTACCCCAGCAGATGGAATGGATTATAGATGATATTTCAGAAGTCTTAGCAGTTACTAACGTAAAAAATATCCTGGACCAGTATTTTCACGAAGGCAAAGGCAAAGACCCTATTGCCCATTTTTATGAAACCTTCCTGGCTGAATATGACCCGGAAGCGAGAGAAAAGAGAGGCGTCTATTATACTCCAGAACCAGTGGTCTCCTATATTGTCCGTTCTTTGCATCATGTTTTGAAGGAGCATTTTAATAGGCCAGATGGATTTGCAAGTGAGTTGGTTACAGTTCTAGACCCGGCGGCAGGAACACTTACCTTTTTGGCAGAAGCAGCCAACTTGGCAGTAGAAGAATTCGTCTCCAAATATGGCGAGGGCGGCAAAGAGAATTTCATCAAGGAGCATATCTTAAAGAATTTCTATGCGTTTGAACTTATGATGGCACCTTATGCAGTCGGGCATTTGAAAATGTCTTTTTTCTTGGAAGAACTTGGCTATAAACTTCAAGAGGATGATAGGTTTAAACTTTACCTTACTAACACTTTAGAGATGGAAGAACTTGCTCAAACCGAATTTCCCGGTATGGCTTCGCTTTCCGAAGAATCTCATTTAGCAGGAAGAGTCAAAAAAGAAACACCAATTTTGGTCATACTGGGCAATCCACCTTATTCGGGCACATCAGCAAATATTAACCCGTGGATAGACAAACTTCTAAAAGAAGATGTAGGCGGACTACAAAGTTTCTATAAAGTCGATGGAAAACCTTTGAGAGAAAAAAATCCTAAGTGGTTGCAGGACGATTATGTAAAGTTCATCCGTTTTGCCCAATGGAAGATAGACCAGGCAGGGGAAGGAGTTTTAGGATTTATCACCAATCATAGCTATCTGGATAATCCAACCTTCAGAGGCATGCGGCAGTCTCTGATGAGTAGCTTCAACGAGATTTACATTCTAGATTTGCATGGTAACAGCAAGAAAAAGAAAAGATGCCCCGACGGTTCCAAAGATGAAAATGTATTTGAAATCAAACAGGGAGTAGCCATTGCCCTCTTCATAAAAAAACAAGGTGAGAAAAAAGAATGTAAGGTATATCATTCAGAGATTTTGGGATTGAGAGAGAAGAAGAATAATTGGCTTTCAAAGAATGAAATGAAAACAACGAAATGGCAGAAGTTGTCTCCGAAGTCTGAATTTCATCTTTTTATTCCCAGAGATGAAAGGCTTTTAGAACAATATGAAAATTATCCAAAAATAACGGATATATTCTCATTGCATGGTGTGGGTTTTCTAACTCATAGAGATAAAATAACTATATCATTTACCAAATCACAATTGGAACAAAACATTCGAATGTTCGTTAATCTTTCATCACCAGATGGCTTACTGAAAAGCGCATTTGGTTTGAAAGGAGATATATCTAAAAAAAGAAAAAAACTTAAGAATGTAGAAAATAGACAAAAATATATTATCCAATGTTATTATAGAGTCTTCGATAAAAGATACATTTTCTACAATGATATTTTAGTAGATCGACCTCGAAGAAAAATACTAAGACACGTGACAAAAGATAGCTTAGCTTTGGTATGCCAAAGACAAACTTATGGTCTAGAATTTAAACATGCCTTCGTTTCTGATATGGTGTCAGACCTAAATTATATTTCAAATCTTGGAGGGGGGTCAGTTTTCCCCCTTTACCTCTACCCAGACACAGACAAAAAAGACTGGTTTAGTCATGCAAGAAAGCAAGATAAAAGACAACCTAATATTAACCCTGAACTTTTCACTGCGCTATCTGAAGTTTATAAAAAAGAACCGACACCTGAAGAGATTTTTTATTATATTTATGCTGTTCTCTATTCTAATATATATCGAACAAAATACGCCGAGTTTCTAAAGATAGATTTTCCAAGGATTCCTTTTACCAAAGATCAAAAACTATTCAGAAATATGGTCGAATATGGCAAAAGGCTGGTTGATTCGCATCTGCTTAAATCAGAAGAACTTGACCCACCGGCTGCCAAATTGCAAGGTCAAGGTGATTATAATGTTGTAAAGGTGAAATACGAAGAGCCTCGTGTTTATATAAACAACAATCAGTATTTTGAAGGAATAGCACCTGAAATCTGGGAGTACCAAATCGGCGGCTATCAAGTTTGCCACAAATGGTTGAAGGATAGGAAAGGGCCCAAAGGTTTATCTCTTGATGATATAAAGCATTACTGCAAGATTGTTACTGCTATTCAAAAGACAATTGAAATCCAGAAAGCGATTGATAAAATTTATCCTGAAGCAGAGAAAGATACCCTTAAATTTGAATAATCTGAAATTATAATAATATTGGTAAAAAGCTTTCAAGCCAAATAAGCAATCTTATTATAGCTTTTAAATCAGCCATTGTGGTTATGGTGCCCGATGGTGACCCCAACAGACACAGAGCCTCCGTCAACACCTCTAATCAAGGTTAATGCTTAACCTATTCTATAAAAAATAGCTCCGGTGTAGGTAAATACAGAAATTTTTACTTATTACTTTTTCTCATATAGCCTCGCTAATTATACCCTCCTGGTAGAAATAATGGTGATATAAAAAACCAGCCCTTTCTTTGGCTTCAAGTTCGGTTATTTATTTTTAAGGTAAATAAGGAGGGCCTTAATTTATTCATTAATAAGAACATAATAAAGTAATAGGGAGAGTCCAAAATAAGTTGCTTGGGAGGTATACCCATAAAATGGGCTGGGCGGCCAAGCATTGAACTCTCCCTCAATTAAAATATAAACTATATGTTGCACGATGTCAAGAGGAAATTGCAATAAATGTTAAAATAAAGGCTTCTTTTTGGGCTTCACATTGACCTGCACGGTAATAGACTAACCCCAAAAACATATTTGTCTACTTGACAAGATTAATAAATTTTGGCATAATTTATATATAAATAATATTGCAGAAGCATAAGATATTGCAATAAAATGGTATATGAAGCATTTGGAAGAGATAGGTATATTGGCTAAAAATTTAAAAAACGAATATACATAACTTTTTTATAGATAAGTTAGTGAACTAATAGCTAAGAATATAAGCATAAAATTCAGCGAGAGAGATGTATATCCGAACATAGGGATATATGAATAAGTTGTGCAACATTGAATAATAGAACGAGGGCGTAAAAATGCCTGAATTTACCATTATGTCCTTTAATATCGAGCACATGAACCTAATGTTTGAGGATAATGTTATTAAGCCCAATGAGCAACAGCGAGCGCGAAAGATCGCCAGGGTAATCCAGGACATTAACCCTCATGTGTTGGGGATTTGCGAAGCGGCAAATTCTCCCGACGAACACAATCATTTTCTTAACAATTACCTACCCGGCTCCGGCTATCAGTTAGCTCACGGAGTCAGCAGAGGAAGCCAAAATCTCGTCTTCTACTATCGGCAGCCGTTTTCGGTGGTCTCCATCGACGACGCCCTCTCTCGCTACGAACCCTGGGAAGCTGATATTGAAGCGGATGGCCTGAAAGAACGACTCAAATGGGACCGGAAACCACTGGAGGCAGTAGCTGAAATCGGCTCGGGTGGCCCTCGGCTTCGCATCATTTTAGTCCATACCAAGTCCAAAGGCATCTTTTCAGTGGTGGATTTGCACGATTTCCAAAAGATTTCGCTTGCCAACCGCAAGCGTCTTGTGGGTCAGGCGCTCAAGCTCCGCAATCGCCTGGATCAGCTGCTGGAGGAGCCGAATCCTCTTCCAACTATAGTAATGGGAGATATGAATGATGGTCCGGGGTTGGACCCCTTTGAGAAGATGATTGGGAGGAGCTTCGTGGAAACCGTGATGGGGTCTGTCTACAACCCCGGCAAAATCTTTCATAACGCACTGTGGTGGATGACTAAGGAATCTGGATTAAAGAAACAGCTCTGGACAGCAGATTTTCCTGACCCTATTGTCAGTCATCCCTTAGGTTACCGCCACCGCGTATGGATTGACCATATCCTTGTCTCACCGGATATGCTGCGTCCAGCCAACCCTGTCCGATACATCATGGACTCTGGAAAAGTGGGGGCTAAAAACAGAGACAGCCGCCAGGCATCCGACCACTTTGCTGTCTATTGCAACATTGAGATAGATTAGCGGGATTATATTCTATAGAGCCTGTGGCATTTTAGAAGTGGAAAAAAATGCCGTGATTTGGAGCAAAAGGAAGAAAAGAATCGCAGTAGTTGTCCTTATTCTGAGCCTGCTTCCTGCTGTAGTGAGCGCTCAGATTTACGCCTATAAAAACAAGAAGGGCTCGGTGGTGTTTTCAAACATACCTTCCCGAGCGGATGCAAGGGTAGTAAGAGTCACCTCCACCTCTCAAGCTGCCCGGCAAGTCAACCTGCAGAACTTTCTCACCTATGCCCCTTTGGTCGAGGAGGTCTGCGCCCAACATCAGGTAGACCCCAAGCTGGTACACGCCATCATTCAGGTGGAGTCTGACTACAACCCCCGGTCATTATCACCCAAGGGTGCAAAGGGGCTGATGCAGCTTATGCCGGAGACTGCCGCCCGATATGGGCTTTCTAATATCTGGGACCCTCGCCAGAATATCCAGGCGGGGGTAAAACACCTGAAATACCTGTTAGAGCTTTACCAGGACGACCTTCCCTTGGTCCTTTCAGCCTATAATGCCGGGGTGAATGCGGTGAACCGCTTCGGGGGGATACCCCCTTACCGGGAGACCAGAAACTATGTAAGGAAAGTCACCAGCCTCTACCAAGGCGCGGGGTCATTCCCATCTACTTCTTCTTCAGCCGCTTCGCCCGGGACAGGGTATGGCGACAGCTCCCCCGCTCAGAAGACCATTTACAAATACAGAGATAGTCAGGGGAGGCTATGTTTTAGCTCCGTTATGCCAAAATCTAAGCCCTATCAGGTGATAAAATATAACCGCTAAACGGGAGCCAAAATCCAACCAAAAAGAGAGGCTTTTCACCTTCACAAAAAGCTTACTGCTAACTATCTCTTGACAAAAGGGTTCTTTTATTTTAATATAATTATCAGCTTTTGGTAGCTATAAGCAGGCTGTTTAGAAAAATGAAGACTGGTGTAAGTAGGGCTTAATTTTGCGAATTCTTAAACGATTGCCTCTCCTGTTAGGGCTGGTAAGCTTATCCCTTCTCTTTTCCTATTATCTCGAGCTCCATGCTCAGGAGCAAAAAGAAGCCTCCCAGCTGCATCAACAAGCAGCAGAGAGTTACATCCAGCTGCAAAAAGAGCCCTCTTTAAAGGGGAACCCGGCGGAGTGGAAAAAGTGCATCGATTCCTTCAGAGAGATCGTCATCCTTTACCCCCGCTCACCTCTGGCGGAAAGGTCCGTCTTTCAAGTAGCCGAAATCTACCAGGAGATGTTCAACAAATTCGGCGACCAGCGATACCTGATGAATGCCCTTCTTTGTCTTAATACCCTTCTGCACCAGTATCCCGACAGCCCCTATGGCGAACAAGCACTCCTTACCGCAGCCGATATTTACTACTCTAAGCTCAAGGATGAGAGCGCTGCCCGGGAGGAATACCTCAAATTCATAGAAAGGTTCCCTCAGAACCCTAATTCTAAGCTTGCCCGGGAGAGGATAGCCGCCATTGAAAGGGGAAGCCCGAGGAGAAATGGGCTGGTGGTGGTGAACAACATCCGACACTGGACGGGCACCGAATACACCAGAGTGGTCATCGATGTGGATGATGAGGTGCAGTATGAGAACAAACGTCTTATTGACCCCGACCGCATATACTTCGACCTTTACCCTGCTCAGATAAGCCCCAATATTGCAGGAAAGAGCTTCCCGGTCAAGGATGGGTTTCTCAAGAGAATCAGGATAGCTCAGCACGATAAGGAAGTGGTGCGGGTTGTTCTCGACTTTGCCAGCATCAGCGACTATTCGGTTTTCCCCCTCTACAATCCCAACCGCATAGTAATAGACATTCTGGGCACCGGCAAAGGGAGAGAGGTCACCCCGGCTCATCTGGCGAAGCTCAAGGAGTCTCCCCCTAAGAGCTCCCAGCCGAACCGCAGCGGAAGATACTCGCTGGCACGCCAGTTAGGGCTGAGGGTAGGAAGGATTGTTCTGGACCCCGGGCACGGGGGAAGAGACCCTGGAGCTCTGAGCACTAATGGTCTGCGGGAGAAAGATATAACCCTGGACATCGCCCTGCGTCTTAAAAAATTGCTGGAGAGTGGAATAGGCTGCGAGGTGATTCTGACCCGCAGTACCGACCGGTTTCTCAGCCTGGAAGAGCGCACTGCCATTGCCAACTCTAACGAAGCAGACCTCTTTGTCTCCATTCATACCAATGCCAGCAACAACAGGAAGTTAAAGGGGATGGCCACCTACTTCCTGAACTTCGCTATCACTCCCGATGCCGAGGCTACCGCCGCCCGAGAAAATGCCATCTCCAGTAAAAACATCCGCAAGCTTCAGGAGCTGATAAAAAAGATAACCCTCAATACCAAAATAGGTGAGTCGAAAGAGTTTGCCATCTATATACAGCAGGGAATGTCCTCTTTCCTGCGCAGATATTATAAATTGACCAACAACCTGGGGGTCAAA
This sequence comes from bacterium (candidate division B38) B3_B38, assembly GCA_005223145.1. Lineage (GTDB taxonomy): Bacteria > Acidobacteriota > B3-B38 > Guanabaribacteriales > B3-B38 > Guanabaribacterium. Next base: position 7,948 of record NJBL01000026.1, read on the forward strand.
CAGGCACCCTTCTATGTCCTCATCGGTGCCAACATGCCCAGCATCATTGTGGAAGTTGCCTTCATCACCAATCGCGAGGAAGAACGCCTACTGAATCAGCCCCTCTACCGCCAGCGTCTTTCCGAAGCCATCTATAAGGGGATTGTGGACTATATCAACTCCCTCGGTTGAAACCAAGAGAGGGTTAACCCACCTCTATTTTGTCTTGGTCCCCTCTAACAAAATCTAAGCAAAATCTATTTTTAGGTGGGACTCTATTGCAAAAGGGTGAGGTTCATTTTAAAGATGAGGTAATTACCGGCAAGATAGATCAGAAGCATCACCCAGCTCTCCACCCCGGCGGTTCCCCAGAGGGAGCGGGTAGAGCGGATTTTCAGAGCCAGAATGACAACCATGGCTATGACTATACCCAATAAGGCGGTCACCACATGATTAATGGAGACATACATCAGGATAGGACCCTTTACAAACAGAAGCCCCGCTATGGGAACAACAAGGAGATTAAACATATTGCTCCCCAGCATATTGCCCACCGCCATATCCAGAGCCCCCAGGCGGAAGGCGCCGATGGAGACCACCAATTCCGGCAGCGAAGTGACGATGGCAATCAGGATCATCCCTACCAGCGTCTGACCCAGCACTGCCTCCCGCCCTGCCAGATGAAGGGGAAGGCGGGAGATTACCTCTCCCATCTGCGTCAGCCTTATGCCGGCAAAGACAATCATCGCGGCATATAGGATGAAGAAGCCGTAGCACTTCCTCTTGGATATATCAGAATACTTGAGCTCCTCAGCCTCCTCTACTGCAGTCCCTAACCTCTTCTCGCGTACAAATATTAGCCGCATACCCCACAGATAGATGATTAGAATCAGCAGGAGTTCCCACCCCAAGTAAAAATGGGAATAATTAGGGAAACGCTCCCTCCCAACAAGCGAATAGAACAGGATGAAACTGGCTGCTATTCCGCTAAGTAAAATTCCAAAAGAAGCGGTCAGGATGTGGTTAGCCTTTGTTCGAGACAGCATGGGGCTGCGGCGGCACATGAAATCGAGCACTACCAGTATCATCAGGTTGAACAGGTTGCTCCCGAAGATGTTACCCATAGCAATATCGGGAGCGCCTATAACGGATGCCGAAGAAGAAGCAACCATCTCAGGGAGGGAAGTGATCATAGCCAGCAGAAAAAGGCCCACCCAGTTCCTTGTCAAGCCGGTTTTCTCGGCTATCATATCCCCATATCTGGAGAGCTTGGTGCCGGCAAAGACAATGATCGCCCCGCAAACCACAAACTGAAGCCAGGTTAAGGAAGCCTCGGACACAGCTACCTCCAAGAAAAGCTTATAAAACTCCAACTTTATTAGAAATTTTATAATGAGCTGTGAAAGGCTATTTGTCAAGAAGAAAATTAACTATAAATAACACTTATCTTCTGGTAAATGTCAGGTTGACTTGGCTTAGGGTGTATTATATAATTTAGTAGCGTTTAAGCGCCTATTTTTTTAAATTGATGGAGCAATATCATCTCCAAAGGAACAGGCTCATAAAACAGAGGCAAGGAAGAATAAATCTGCCCAATTATTTGACCATCACCCGCATCTTCCTCGTCCCTTTGCTGGTGGTGGTGCTGTTGACCAAGTTTCCTGAGAAGGAGATCATCGGGGGGTCAATTTTCCTGCTGGCATCCATCACCGACCTTCTGGATGGATATTTAGCCCGCCGGAGAAAACAGATAACCCGTTTGGGCACCATCCTCGACCCTATTGCCGATAAGCTACTAATTTCGGCTGCTTTTATTTCACTGGTGGAGCTAAAATTAGTGCCTGCCTGGATGATAGTTATCATCCTGGGCAGAGAGATTGCGGTGATGGGGCTTCGTAGTATTGCCTCCTCGCAGGGTTTCTCCATACCCTCATCATCTCTGGGTAAATTAAAAATGCTCTCCCAGGTGGTCGTCATTATGATTTTGATTTTGGGTGAGGACATTTTGGGCAAGCTGGTCTTGCTGGGAACAATAGGCATGTGGGGGGTAATGTTAGCTGCTGTGGTCTCGGCCACCGATTATCTTGTCAGGTTCTGGCGGGGTATAGAGCCAAAGATAGTTTCTTGAACATAATGGATAAAAACAAAACTCGCAGCCTCTTGAAACGAAACTTCGTCACAGGTTTGCTCATCATTTTCCCCTTATTGATTACCGCCTTACTCTTTCTATATCTGATAAACCGGGCCAATCGGTACATCACCCCTTTAATCTACCGGGGATTAGAGTTAGTAGGGCTCTCTCTCCCCTTCGAAGGTCTCTGGGGTTCTTTAATCTCGTTCACCCTGGGGCTATTTTCCACACTGATTATAATCCTCCTCATTGGAGTCATCGGAAGCAACATCCTTGGGCGGAGGATCATATCCGCTTTTGACACGTTGATGCTCCGCATTCCGCTGATAAAAGGCATCTATGGCTCCGTCAAACAGATCTCCGGAGCGCTGGCCCCTAAAGCAGGAGGAAAACCTTCCTTTGAAAAGGTTGCTTTGGTAGAATATCCTCGCAAAGGGCTATGGGTTATCGGGCTGATAACCAAGGAGTTGACCCTAAAAACCGAGCAGGCCAATGATGCTGGATTAATATATGTCTTCCTCCCCACCACTCCCAACCCGACTTCAGGAATGATGGTGCTGGTTCCCAAAGAGGATATAAAACTCCTCGATATGACTGTTGAAGAGGCTCTTAAGCTGGTAATCTCAGCCGGATTGGTAGCCCCCGAGCCCCTTGAAATTATCAGAGACGCCAAAAAGAGGCTTGCTTCTTCTAACAAGGAGGAATAACCGGGCTTAATGCTCCTTTAAGATTGCCTTTTTCCGCTACCAGAAGAAAGCCCGGAAATCTGCTAACCTTAAGAAAGAGAAGATGTCTAACCTGACTAAAAGGCTGCAACCAACCCAGATTATAGCCCTGAGCTTCCTCAGCCTCATAACTGTGGGCACCATTTTGTTGCTCCTCCCCATGTCTACGGTGAGGGGCATCTCTCCAGTCAATGCCCTGTTCACAGCTACCTCGGCTACCTGTGTCACGGGGCTGATTGTTATGGACACCCCAGGGGACTTTACCCTGTTCGGACAGATGGTCATCCTATGTTTGATTCAGTTAGGGGGGTTGGGGATCATGACCTTCTCCACCTTTTTTACACTGCTGCTTAAAAAAAGAGCCGCTCCCCACCAGAGGATGATGGTGGGAGAGGTCTTTAGCCCAGAGCCCCTGGAGCAATTTTCTACCCTATTGAAAACGGTCGTTCTGGTCACCCTGGGGATAGAGCTCACTGGAGCTGCCCTGCTCTTCACGGTGTTTCATCAGAAGATGCCCACAGCAAAGGCTATCTATTTCTCCATCTTCCACTCCATATCCTCCTTCTGCAATGCGGGCTTCTCCCTGTTCAGCAATAGCTTCTCTGATTTTAAAGGGAACACTCTTATCAATACAGTAGTCCCTTTGTTGATAATTATTGGTGGAATAGGCTTTATCATAATATTAGAGGTCTATTATTACCTGACCAGGTTCAGGCAGAAGCGTCCATTCAAGTTCTCCTTGCACGCCAAAATCACCGTCTTTGTCACCGTGCTATTGATCCCTCTGGGGGCAATAATCTTCTGGTTTATAGAGAGAAACTACTCTCTTAAAGTTCTCCCTCCCGCTCAACAATTTTTCGTCTCCCTCTTCCAGAGCATTACCCCACGCACTGCAGGATTCAACACTATTGATTTCTCCATACTGAGCAGCCCGATCCTGTTTTTCATCATCATTTTTATGTTTATTGGGGCTTCTCCGGGCTCCACGGGAGGTGGTGTTAAAACCACCACCATGGGTATATTAATTGCCAATCTGGTATCCAAACTGCGGGGAAGCGAGAGGGTAAACATCTTCCGCCGCACCCTCCATGAGGAGATCATCAACAGGGCTTCCATCATCATCCTGTCAGCTATAATCGTAATAGCAATAATAACTTTTGGAGTGCTAATTGCGGAACGAGGGAATCACCTATCTGATGGAGCCTCTTCCAATCCTCTGGGGACTCTGTTTGAGGTGGTCTCCGCCTTCGGAACAGTGGGGTTATCAACCGGAATAACCCCAAATCTGACTAATGCCAGCAAAGTATTAATAACCGCTATGATGTTTATGGGTCGATTGGGTCCCCTCACCCTGGCCCTCGCTCTGGCTAAAAAAGGGATAAGCGCCCATTACTCCTACCCAGAGGAGAGCGTAATGGTCGGTTAGAGAAGAGGCGATTTTGACCTCTTACAGAACAAGGGGTAAAGCCATTGTTGTTGTTAAAGTATGAGGGTCGGAAATCCCTCTTCTGAGCAAGGGCAATAGCTTTGGGAGGTAAGAGATGCCTATGAAAATACTGAACTCCGCAGAGATGAAAAGTATAGACCAAAAGACGATTCAACAGGTAGGGATACCGGGAGTTGTCCTTATGGAGAACGCGGGACTACAAATGGTTAAGGCTATCGAAGATATGCAGCAGCCAACCTCCCCCATGAAGGTTGCCATCTTCTGCGGAAAAGGAAACAACGGCGGGGATGGCTATGTGGTGGCGCGCCATCTTTATAACAGAGGGCATAAACCTCTAATAATCCTGTTAGCCCGACGGAAAGAGATTACCGGAGATGCTAAGATCAACCTTAATATCGCTCTCAATATGGGAATAGAGCTCCTCGAGGCACCCACCCACCAGCTCTGGCAGAAGCAGAAGCTCCCCCTCCAGAGCTTCGACCTGATTGTCGATGCCCTACTGGGTACCGGGCTCTCCAAACCGGTGACCGGCTTCTATAAGAAGACCATCGAAGAGATAAACCGCTCGGGAGTCGTGGTAGCCTCCGTAGATATCCCTTCAGGGCTATCGGCAGACAGCAGCGAAATCATCGGTACAGCCATAAAAGCCCACCTCACGGTTACCTTTGCCTGCCCCAAATATGCCCATATTTTACCTCCCGCTGAGGGGTATGTCGGAAGGTTGGTGGTAGCCGACATAAGCATCCCCAAAAGGGTAATTGAAGAAGAAGGTGTGCGCACCAATCTGATAGATGAGGAACTGATAAGGGAGAGCTTTCCCAGGCGTAAATCCAACACCCACAAGGGGCACTACGGGCATCTCCTTATAATAGCCGGCTCCGAGGGGAAGACCGGCGCCGCCTGCCTGGTAGGAGAAGGAGCCCTCAGGGTAGGGACCGGGCTGGTAACCGTTGCCACCCCTGAGAGCTGCAATCACATACTGGAGGTGAAGCTCACCGAGGTGATGACCGCCCCCCTCCCCGAAACAACCGAAAGAACAATCTCTGAGAAGGCCATTGAGCCCACCCATCACCTGTTGGAGGGTAAGTTTGCCCTGGCTATCGGGCCGGGGCTCTCCCTTAACTCTCAGACCCAATACTACATTCAACAGACCGTCAGCAGCTCCACCCTGCCCACGATAATCGATGCCGATGGACTCAATGCCTTCGCCGAATGCCCCGATAAACTAACAGGGAAAGGAAAGAGCCTGGTGATAACTCCCCATCCCGGTGAGATGGCCAGATTGGTAAAAATGAAGCCAGAAGAGATAAAGAAAGACCGCGTCGGTATATGCCGGTGCTTTTCCCAGAACCATCATTTATGGGTGGTTCTTAAGGGATACCGTACGGTCATCTCCACTCCCGAAGGGGAGGTCTACATTAACCCCACAGGAAACCCCGGGATGGCAAGCGGTGGAACCGGTGATGTCCTTACAGGTATGATAGCTGGTCTTGTAGCCCAGAGGCTACCTCTGACCTACGCCCTCATCTTAGGGGTTTATCTCCACGGATTGTCGGGAGACCTGGCAGCCGAGCAGGTGGGGGAAAACTACCTGGCAGCCGCCGATATCCTGGACTTCCTCCCCGATGCACTCCTCCGATTTGAGAAGGAATGAGCCCCAAAAGACTGAAGAAAGAAATGACCTACCACACAAGCTCAACCAGGCAGACCTTTAAGCTGGGCGAGCAACTCGGCAAAAGACTGAAGGGTGGGGAGACAATCCTCCTCATAGGGGAGCTGGGCAGCGGAAAGACCATCTTCGCCAAAGGGGTGGCTTCCGGTTTGGAGATAAAAAGCTCCACTGCGGTGACCAGCCCCTCTTTTACTCTGATAAACGAATACCATGGAAGGCTAAGGCTTTTCCATATCGACCTTTACCGAATTAGCCGTCCCGAGGAGCTTTACGACCTCGGTCTGGAGGAGATTATGACCCCAGCCAATGTGGTAATGGTGGAATGGGGGGAGAAATTGGGACCCTTCAGCCCGGCATTGGCTATTGTGGTGAGACTCTCCTCGGTGGGGGAAAGGCAAAGGGAGATCACTATCTCCTTTCCAGAGCAGAATTAGCTTGGTTTATAATTGGGAGCTTCTTTGGTGATTATGACATCATGTACATGCCCTTCCCTCAGACCAAAACTGGTAACCCTTATGAACCTGCTCTTCTCCTGGAGCTCCTTAATAGTCCGACATCCACAATACCCCATGCCCGCCCGCAGACCGCCGACGAGCTGATAGACGCTATCAGCTAACGCCCCCTTATAGGGCACCCTCCCCTCAATGCCTTCGGGGACCAGCTTGGTCTCCTCCAGCTCTTCCTGCTGGAGATAGCGGTCCTTGCTCCCTTCCTTCATCGCCCCCAGAGAGCCCATTCCCCGATATTCCTTGTAGGCACGTCCCTGGTAAAGGATCGCCTCGCCAGGGCTCTCGTCGGTTCCTGCAAAGAGACTCCCGAGCATCACCACATCGGCACCCGCTGCCACGGCTTTGGTGATGTCGCCCGAATATTTTATCCCTCCATCAGCAATTATGGGGATTTTGTATTGTTTAGCTGCCCGGGCGCATTCGGCAATAGCGGTTATCTGGGGGACTCCTGCGCCGGCGATGACCCTGGTGGTACAAATAGAGCTCGGACCGATACCCACCTTAATGGCATCTGCCCCCATCCTTATCAGCTCATCGGTGGCTTCTTCAGTGGCTACATTGCCGGCAATCAGGTCGGTGTTGGGGACACTTTGCTTGAGCACTTTTATAGCCTCCATCACTCCCTTAGAATGACCATGAGCGCTATCGATTACCAGCACATCAACCCCTGTCTTCACAAGCTCTATCGCCCTCTCCTTATAATCGCCGGTCGCCCCTATGGCAGCCCCTACTCTCAGTCTGCCCAGTTCATCCTTACAGGCGTTGGGATATTGACGTCTCTTCTGAATATCCTTTACGGTAATCAAGCCCCTCAACTTATAATCTTCGTCTACCACCAGAAGCTTTTCTATCTTGTGTTTGAGTAGAATCTGCTGAGCCTCATCGAGGGTGGTCCCCACGGGGACAGTTATCAGATTCTCCTTGGTCATCCGTTCGGAGATAAGTAAATCGAGCTTGGTTTCAAAACGGATATCCCGGTTGGTAAGAATCCCCAACAGCTTTCCATCATCATCTACTATGGGGACTCCTGAGATTTTGAACTTCTGCATCATTTCCATGGCTTCGTAAATCTTGTTATGAGGGGACATAGTAATAGGGTCGATTATCATCCCGCTTTCCGAGCGCTTCACCTTATCCACTTCAGAACATTGCTCCTCAATGGTAAGGTTTCTATGGATTACACCGATCCCCCCCTGCTGGGCGATGGCAATTGCCAGGCGACCCTTGGTAACCGAATCCATAGCTGCGCTTATAATGGGGATGTTCAGCCGGATATTAGTTGTGACCTGAGTGGTGACATCGGTCTGGCGAGGTAAGACTTCCGATTTTGCCGGTAGCACCAGGACATCGTCAAAGGTTAAGCCTATAGGAGGATTTGCTTCAAGCATGTAGACCTCCTTTCCTCAAGTTGGTTTATTTCCTTGCTTTAAAATAAAATCTATCCGCCCTTATAGGGAATCTAAGATGCTAAAAAAATCTACCCTTAAGTATAGCGCTCCGTAGTAGTAAAGTGGGGGTCATTCCCACCAAGGAGGGATGGGAAGGATAAATAATTCTATACCTTAACCCCTTTCAGGTAGCAGCACTTCTTGTATTTTTTCCCACTGCCGCAGGGGCAGGGGTCATTTCGTCCAATCTTTCTGGAGTCCCTCTTAATCGGTTTAACCCTGGCAGGCTCCGAAGAGGAGGTAGGTATATTAGATACCCATCTCCGCTTCGCCACTACCACCTCTTCCTCTCGCGCAGGGGCAGGCTCTAAGAGGAAGAGGAATCGGACAATATCGTCCTCTATTCTCTCCTTCATCTCCTTGAACATCTCGAAGCTTTCCCGCTTGTAAACCACCAGAGGGTCTTGCTGAGCATAGCCCCGCAATCCGATACCCTCCTTGAGGTGGTCCATAGCATAGAGATGGTCTTTCCATTGGGAGTCCACGATCTGCAACATCAGCATTCTCTCGTGCATTCTCATAGCCTCGGAACCGAACTCCTTCTCCTTTCTCTCAAATTTTCCTTTGACCTTCTCCCAGAGGAGCTCCCGCAGTTCGCTGTAGCTCAGCTGGCCTGCGTCGACCCCTTCCTCAATCATGTTAATCCCGTAGTAATGTGCGATATTTTTGCTCAGCCCTTCGACATCCCAATCCTTGGGGTCGGTGTCCGCGTTGGCGTAGGTGTCCAGTAGCCAGTCTAATATGTCTCGAGTTAAGGTTAAAATGTACTCTCTCTGGTCGGGATTGGTCAATATCTCTTTGCGGAGTGAATAGATAGCCTCCCGCTGCTTGTTCATCACATCGTCGTATTCGAGCAGGTTCTTTCTGATATTGAAGTTTTGACCCTCCACCTGCTTCTGCGCTCGCTCAATGGCTTTGGTAACCATTTTATGTTCAATAGGTACTCCTGTTTCCATCCCCAGTCGCGACATTATTCCTGAGAGGCGGTCCATACCGAAGATGCGCAAGAGGTCGTCATCCAGAGAAAGGTAGAAGCGGGAGGAGCCGGGGTCTCCCTGCCTCCCTGCTCGACCCCGAAGCTGGTTATCGATGCGACGAGCCTCATGCCGCTCGGTTCCGGTGATATGGAGCCCACCCAGAGCCGTAACCCCCTCACCAAGGACAATGTCGGTCCCCCTTCCTGCCATATTGGTAGCGATGGTGACCGCTCCTGCCTGACCTGCTTGGGCTACAATCTCAGCCTCCTTCTCGTGATATTTGGCATTTAATACCACGTGCCTTATCCCTCTCTTCTTCAGCATTCTGCTCAGCCGCTCCGACTTCTCTATGGAGACTGTGCCCACCAGAACCGGCTGTCCCTTGGCTGCTTTACCGTTGTAAGCAGCTTCTTTCTGGTGGAGCTGAACTATCTCGTTAATAACCGCCTCGGACTTCTCCTCCTCGGTCTGATAGATGACATCGGGATATTCGATCCTCCACAATGGCTTATTGGTGGGGATAACTACCACATCAAGGTTGTAAATCTTGTTGAACTCCATGGCTTCAGTATCGGCTGTTCCGGTCATCCCGGCTAACTTCTCATACATACGGAAGTAATTCTGGAAAGTAACGGAGGCTAAGGTCTGGTTTTCCGCCTCTATCTTGACACTCTCCTTCGCCTCCAGCGCCTGGTGAAGACCATCGCTATATCGCCTGCCGGGCATCAATCGCCCGGTGAACTCATCCACAATAATCACCTGACCAACTTTGACCATATAATCGACATCTCGTTTGAAAAGGGTATGAGCCTTCAAGGCTTGGTACACCCCGTGGAGGATGTCTATATTAGCCGGGTCGTAAAGGTTCTTGACCCCCAGAAGGGACTCCACCCTGCCCACACCAGGCTCTGTCAGGGTGGCGGTGCGTGTCTTCTCATCTACTTCGTAGTGTGTATTTCTCTTCAGATGAGGAATAATCCGGTCTATGACATAATATTTCTCAGTTGACTCCTCTGCTGGACCGGAGATTATGAGCGGAGTGCGGGCTTCGTCTATCAGTATGCTATCCACCTCGTCGACAATGGCGTAGTGATGCCCCCGCTGGACATAATCGTTGATATCAAACTTCATATTGTCTCGCAGGTAATCGAAGCCGAACTCGTTGTTTGTTCCATAGGTCACATCGCAGGCATAGGCTTTTTTCCTCTCTGTGTCGGCCAATTCGTGCTGAATGGTTCCCACGGATAACCCCAGAAACTTATATATGGGTCCCATCCACTCGCTGTCCCGCCGAGCCAGATAGTCATTCACGGTTACCACATGAACCCCTTTGCCCAGCAGGGAGTTTAGATAAACCGCCAGCGTGGCCACCAGTGTCTTCCCCTCGCCGGTCTTCATCTCTGATATCGTCCCCTGATGGAGCACCACTCCTCCTATTATCTGCACATCAAAGTGCCGCATATGTATAGTGCGCTTGGCAGCCTCTCTTACTACAGCGAATGCTTCTATCAGGATGTCATCCAAGCTGGCACCCGCCTCTATTCTTTGTTTGAACTCGGCGGTCTTGGCTCTTAGATGCTGGTCAGATAGTCGGAAGATTGACGGCTCCAGGCTGTTTACTTGCTCCGCATAGGGCTGGAGCTTCTTTACATCCCTCTCGTGCTTGGTGCCTATAATTTTGGATAAAATAGAATCAATCATCAAAACTCACCAGCGTCAAAATCAATTTTTATATAAAGATAGCAAATTCCTGCATTTAAGTCAAGGGGAAACAGGAAACAAGAGATTATTTACCTCCACCACAGCAAAGGCAAATAAATTCTTATTAAAAAATTTTTTGCCCCCTTCGGAGAGGCAAAGGGGAAAGAAATCGGGAGGTGCTACTCCTCCAATATGAAGTTAAGGGGGTTTACCGGTTTATTGTTGATTCTCACTTCGTAATGAAGATGGGGACCTGTGGCTTTGCCTGTGTGACCAATATAGCCTATCACATCCCCCCTCTTCACTCCTAGACCTCTTCTCACAGCGAATTTCGACAGATGCCCGTAGCGGGTGGTATAGCCGAAGCGATGCTTGATTACAATGATATTGCCGTAGCCTTTGTTTCGGGAGGCGCTTATCACTATGCCGTCGGCGGGAGCTATTACCGGTTTGCCCAACGGAGTAGATATATCTATCCCCTGATGAAAGGCGTTACGCCCGGTAAAGGGGTCCTTCCGATAACGGAAGTACCCGGACAAATATCCTCGAACCGGCCATATGGAAGGCGTGGAAGCCAGCAAAAGGGATAGGTTTTCATAGTGGTCCATCAACAGCTGAAAATTTTTATCCAGCTCCTTCACCTTCTGCTGCATAGAGGGGAGGTTCTGCTTCAGTGCTCTGCTTGTGGTGGACTGTTGTACATCATTCAGGTTGCCAACACCGCCGTATTCTCCTCCTTCCGGAGGAGGTTGAATACCGGCAATGATATTGAGCTTCTTTCTATAATCCTCGAATTCTGCTATTTTCTGGCTCAAGATATCGGTAGAAACTTTATACTCGGCATTCTCATTCTTAAGCCGAGCGTTCTCCAATAACAAACTGTCCAGCTCGCCAACCCTCGCCCTTAAATGAACATAGTTATAAGCAAAAAAGCCAATTGAGATGATGACAAAAAAACAGATAACCGAAATCAGTACGAGGCGATGATGAGGAATTTTTATCTGCCGAAACTTTGCAGTGGCATGAGGAACAATGATAATGGTATAAAATTTCTTAAACATAAGACCCCTCTCTTTGTTATATATAATATTTAATTATCATAAAGCCTGAGGGTATGTCAAGGTTTTTTTACATTCTTCCATTCAAATATCATGGTGAGTCCCTTACCCCCCCAAATCTGCATTAATTTATATTGTAACCTCCATTATATTATGGTAGCATTTTATGCATTAATAAGAAAGGAGGTAAAAGGTATTTTCAGGTATTTACTTGAAATTGAAGGAGGAAGTGAATATAATTAAAACTATAGAAAGGAGATTCAAGCATTGTTCTCCTGTTATGGTTGAGGAGGGAATTCGAATGAGAAGGAATCTGTTTGGGATAACGATTGTTGCGGTACTGGCTATCCTATTTACCGCCTGTGGAGGTAAGGAGGGCGAAGAACCACCTCCAGAAACCAGACAAGGTAAGGTAACTATCAGAGCAAAAGTAGCCACCCAACCTCTGGCAAATTATACCTTCGAGCTCTATACCTACGACTTCGTTGACAGGATCGATAAGGTAGCTTATGAAGTAAAAACAGAGATGAAATACGGTGAGCTGGAGGAGAGATCCCGCCAGCAGATTAACTACCACCCACAGGAGCAGGAGCTGTCAGCCAAGATAGATAAGCTTATCACCGACTATGAAAAAGAGACTAAGCGAATAGAGACCGAACTACCTCAGAATAGGCAGCAGGAAGCTCAGCTAAACCAGAGCGCCAGAAATGCTTATCAGAGCTATCTCAACAAAGCATACCCTAATCGCTCTGAGCGGGCGAAAAAAGCACGCCAGCTTAGCAGGGCAAATACCTGGTTTGAGGTATATCTAATTTACAATCCTGAACTCCAGGAAGCCAAAAAAGCGAGCGATAGCACAAAGCTGAGCCTCCTGGATGGTCTCCGCAAGCAGCTGGACGATATAAAGAAGCGGCTGGATGTCGTACAGAGAAAAATAAGTCGAGACCTTAAATTGAGAGAAACCCTTAGACCAACCCTCGAGCGAAAGCTCAAACCTCTTCAGGCAAAACTTGACAAACTCAATGAACAGGTTACCAAGATATTAGAGAAAGAAACTGCTGAGATATCAACCATCATCGTTCAGCGAGTAAAAGAGTTCTATGGCACCAGTGAAAGAGAGCCATTTACCACCGATAATTTCGGGATTGCTCAGTTAAAACTTACCTATGGTGAATACTGGGTTGTGGGTATGGTCCATTGGGGAGATAGAAACCTTGTGTGGAACCTCCCTATTGAGGTTGTCAAAAGGGAGATGGAGTTTGAAATCAACGACCAGAATGTCGCCTACATAAGGAAGAAAGACCTCTTCAATTATGTGGTGGCAGCTCTGGAGAGTGCTAAGCCCCTCCAAGCTTCGTATCAGGAGCCTGGGAAGTAGTCCCCCTTCCCCTCTATTGCCGGAGCATCAAAATAGGTTTTCACCTTGAAAGTGTCCCCATCGGTGAACACTGTTACCTGACCATCTCTGGCTGTATGGTAAACTATAATCCTCTTCTCAGGCTTAAAGCTCTTCGTTCCATCTTGCCAAAAACCCATCTTTCCGCAGACCACCACTGCCCGAGGTTTTACCATCTTAATGAACTCATCACTATTGGAAGATGTGCTTCCGTGGTGAGCCGCTTTCATCACCTCACTCTGTAGTTCGCTGCCATAACTGGCAATAAGCTCTCTTTCTACCTTCTCTCCTATATCGCCAGTGAGCAAAACCCTGACCCCCATATACCTTATTTGAATTACCAGAGAGTTGTCATTCTCCAGATGATAGGGCGGCGAGCTTCTGGAGGGCGGATTCAGAACCCTGACCTCCACCCCCGACACCTCTATGTGCTCACCCTGATAAAGGCTCCTGAGGGGAACCTTTTTCTTCCTCACTACCTGCTGGAAGCTTCTGTAATAGAAGTTTTGTAGAGATTTGTTACCCTGCCATACTTCCCCTACATCAAAATTTTCGATTATGGCATTGAGCCCGCTTATATGGTCAATATGAGAGTGGGTCACCACCACCCAATCAATTCGCTTAACCCCCTTGTTCCAGAGAAAAGGGGAGATTACATACTCTCCGGTAAAGGAGAAATCATCTTTAAATCCCCCTCCATCGATAAGCATCCGCTCACCCGAGGGGAACTCTACCAGTACAGCTTCTCCTTGAGATACATCAAAGAAGGTAACCGTTAAATAGGGAGAGACCTCAGGCTTGAAGGGGAAGGTGAGAAGCAGAATAGCAAACCCTGCCCAGACTACTGCTGCTCCCCATTTCAATAGCCTCCGGCGGAGGGGAAGAAGCATCACCAGCACCAGAGCGTAGTAGCCTGCAACCACCCACCACGGAGGTGTGGGAATCCGATAGGAGGCATGGGGCAGGTTCCCTGCCCAATAAAAGGAATCGTAGAACAGATGAAGCAAAGAATCCAGCAGAATAGATAAATAGAGGGAAAAAGAGGGTATTGTCAAGCTGAGGAGATAAAAGACAAACCCTCCCAATACCACCAGAGCGCTCAAGGGGAAGACAGCTATATTGGTAATTATGGATACTAACGACACCCGATGAAAATAGAAGATAAGAATGGGTAACAACCCCATCTGTGCTGCCAGGGATATTGCTATAGCTCCTCTGATATACCTTGGCAGAAAGGGGAGAAACCTGTTCACCCGAGGGGCAAAGAGAACTATGAACAATGTAGCCGCAAAAGTGAGCTGAAAACCAGCATCGAAGAGCTGAACGGGATAGCACAGCAATATTACCAGAGCGGAGAAGGAGATGGTGTTCAAAAAGTTCCCTTCCCGATAAAGTATTCTCCCCATCAGATAAACCACAGCCATAATGGTAGCCCGCAGCACCGAAGCCCTCCCCCCGGTCATAATGGCATACAGAACAAGCAATATAATTATCATTCCGCAGTTCCATCTCTCATTAATCCTCAGAAAGGAAAACAGCAGGTAGAGAAAATAGCTTATTATCCCTATATGGAGCCCGCTTATGGCGAGGATATGATACGCCCCCGATTTCTGCATTATTCTCTTTGTTCCCTCTGATATCAGGCCTCGTTCTCCGAGGGTCATCCCCTTTAAGATAGCCCCCCGCTGAGATAGACGCCCGGAGCTGGTGAAAAAGTATTTATCCACCAAAGTGGACAATTTGCTCCTGAACCTGTAAAGAGCACTCTTCAAGCTATTTCCCTTATCCCTCTCAAGCACCTCAACCAGCAGAGGGCTACTCACACTCCCTACCAGCGATATGCCCCGGCGTTTTAGGTATTCCTCATAATTGAACCCTCCGCTATTTTTATAGACATAGGGCTTTCGCAAAAGGGCGATGGTGCGGATAAAGTCCCCGTATTCAATCTTACTCCCCTCAAGACGAGAAAACCGGGAGTGATAAACAGTCAGCCGCACTCTCCCCACAACTTGCATCACTCTCCCCTTTGAGGATAAGCGTTCCAACCGAACATATAGATAAAAGCGGTTGAAGCGCTCCTCTGGGCTCTGGTCTACCAGACCGAAGAGCTCAACCGGCTGGCTAAAATTAATCGTCCCTCGCTGACGAAAAAGAAGTTCTATGTGGTTGGAGGGGACCTTCCTTTCCCCGGCAGGGAGCCAGAGAACTCCGACTAAAAAGAACCCCAGAAGACAACAGAGGAATGAACCCTGCAGCCTCCCTCTTTTAAACAGATAAAAAGAAAAACCGCCCACTACTACTAGACATATTATAGTTACCCAAAATAAGGCTACCCCCTTTTGGGCAAACAACAGCCCTCCTATAAAGGCTACAGACACAAACAACAGAGGGTATCTCATTGACAAGTATGGGTTAAAACAGACTTATAAGAGCTTGACTATGTTTGGCTGAGATAAAATAAGCTCATACGAGGAATCTTGTAAGAGGCAAAGAGTTTTTTCCACACAAACCCCTCCACCGTCTCCCTGAAAAGACTGGGGTCCATTCCCTGACGGTATTCTTTCAACTCCTTCTCCGCCTGGCGTTTTATCTCCTTTACCACTTTCTCATCTTCTGCTTTCCGAACAGCCTCTTTGACCATCTTCTCCAGCCCTTCAAGCCTCTCCTCGACCTTCTCTAAATCCACCTCCTCATCAGTTTCTGTTCTGAGCTGACCTACATCCTGACTGATATCTCTCAGCTTCCCCTCCAGCCCCTCCTTTCCCCTTCTGGCTGCTATTTTAGCCGCCCTCTCCAACCCTTGCTGGAGCTCCCCCAGAAAAGAGGCTATCTCCTTGGGAGTAAAAAGTGGAGGCTGCTCTTCACCCTTTCTCTTCCCTATCAAAGATTCCTTGTGCTCTTCCCAAGCTGAAAGCACTTCCTGGGCGCAATAGGCAATAGAATTAATCTTCCTCCTTTTTTGAGCACCTTTTGTGAATTTTTCAAAAGTTCTATTCAGACCCTGAAGGACCACAGAGAGGGGTATCCCTTCCTCCTTCCACTTCTGAATCAGCCACCAGTCCTTTGGTGAGAGAAGCAGGGGGCTCTCTCGCAATCGGACAAAATGCTCCTCAATGGAGCTAAAATAATCATCAACCCTGGGCATGTTGCCTCATTTTCATCAGGTCTGAAGAAAAAGGTAAAAAAAAGGTGCTCTCATATCTCCTTTGGGGCTCTGAGCTTGCCGCTGGCTACCAGATTACGGTAAAGCCCGTCCACTGACTCCTTAATCAGCTGGAACACATTGCGGAAGGAGTCCAGATTATCGCCATAGGGGTCGGGTATATATCTCTCTAAAGAGCCATCAGGGGCGAAAGACCTCAACAGAACCACCTTGTCCTCCTCCGGGGCGGCAAGGTTGACGACCTCTTCCCGCTGTTCTTCGTCCATCACAGCTACAATGTGAGCCCGGGCGACCATCTCATGGGTCACCTTACGAGTCAGATGTGCGGAGAGCTGAAAACCGTTCTCCTCTGCCACCTGTTTGGCTCCCTCGGAGATGGGGGAACCATCGCCAGCCCAGCAGCCGGCAGAATTCACCTCCACCTCAAGGAGACCTTCATCAGCTAAAATCTTCCTCATATACCCCTCAGCCAGGGGGCTGCGGCATAAGTTACCCGTACAGACAAACAAAATATTCATCCTACCCATCGTTACTGAGGAGCTTTTCCTCATCTCCTGAACTGTGATAAAAGTGTAACTTGACAGAGAGAAAATTGTCAAGGAAAAAGGGTGGCGTTTTACCATCCCCTTCCAAGCCACTAAAGGTATCAAAGGTAAGGCTTACCCTCTATATCCTTCCTCTTGACCAGAAGCCGGCTTTGTGCTATATATCAAGTCGAAACAAGAAAAAAAGCTTCACCATTGAGGTGAAAATTGCCTGAATTGCCTGAGGTAGAGACCATCCTCCGCCAGCTCGAGCGACTTATCAAAGGAAGAAAGATAAAGGAAGTCCAGGTTGCTGTCCCCCGCATCCTTTACCACTTATCCCCGGCAGACTTCAAGAAACGGCTGAGAGGTGCAGTGTTTACCAGCTTCTCCCGGCGGGGTAAATTCCTTCTCTGCCATATGAACGAGGGGGAGCTAGTAATGCTCATTCATTTTCGGATGACTGGAAGTCTCCTCTATGGCACTCCTTCAGCCATCAGCAAAGCCCATACCCGTATAAGCTTTTGGCTGGATAATGATAAGCTTCTCTGTTATAATGATATGAGAAAGCTGGGGAAAATAGAGCTTATAAAAGGGGAGTTAGTGGACAACTTTCACGAGCTTAAAAGCCTTGGTCCCGACCCTCTCTCGCCTGATTTTTCCCCTCAGCTCTTATACAATATACTGCAGGGAAGCCGCCGCCAGGTCAAAGAGCTTCTCTTAGACCAGCATAAGATAGCAGGGTTGGGTAATATCTATGCCTCGGAGGTGCTCTTTGACTGTGGGATTCACCCGCAGAAAAAAGCTCACAGCCTCTCACCAGAAGAAGTGGGAGGGCTTCACCGCTCTATATTGAAAATCTTACACTTAGCCATAGAAAGCAGGGGCTGTTCCATTGCTAACTATGTCGACCTGGCAGGGGAAAGTGGTGCTTTCCAGGAACTGAGGAATGTCTATCAGCGTGAAGGGGAGCCCTGCTACCGCTGTGGAGAACTCATCTGCCGAATAAAACAACAACAAAGGAGCACCTACCTTTGCCCTCGCTGTCAGCAATAAACCTATGACTACAAAGGAGAGAGAAGAAAAGCTATCCATCTACATACATATACCTTTCTGTCGGAAGAAATGCTGGTATTGCAGCTTCTACTCTGTCCCCCTTAGAGAAGAGCTTCAGAGGGGCTACTTAGAGGCCCTCTGCCGGGAGATAGACTACTACTCCCGGAGCCAACTCACCAGTATAGAAATTGAGACCATCTATCTGGGAGGCGGCACTCCCTCTCTCCTGTCACCTAAAGAGGTGAACCAGATACTCAATAAATGCTCCTCCGCCTTCCATATCGCTTCGGAAGCCGAAATCACATTGGAGGCTAATCCGGAATCATTGAGCCGCCAGAAGCTCAAAGCTTACCAAAAAAGTGGATGCAACCGACTGAGCCTGGGGGTTCAATCCTTTAACAACCGTGAGCTGCAATTGTTAGGAAGACTCCACACCGCCGAGCAGGCTATACGATCTTACAGCTCAGCCCGGAAGGTAGGTTTCAGCAATGTGAATATCGACCTCATGGGCGGCATCCCTCATCAGACCAGCAGAAGTTTGCTAAAAAGCCTCCACACGCTGGCAAAATTATCCCCCGACCATATATCCTTTTATTTGCTGGAGCTAAAAGGCACTTCCCCACCAGCTCTCACTGGGCTCCTACCAAAGGAGGAAATCATAGAAAGGCTCTACTGGACTGCGGCAGATTTTTTGACCGACCTCGGCTATCAGCACTACGAGATATCCAATTTCGCCAGCCCGGGCAAGGTTGCCCGGCATAATCTCCGCTATTGGCAAGATGAGCCCTACCTCGGTCTCGGTCCTTCTGCTCATTCCTATACCATAAACAGCAGGTTCTGGAATGTATCCGATGTAGAGGAATACATCAAATTAATCAACCAGCATAATAGGGCAGTAGCAGGCCAGGAAGAGGTCACACCCAATCGAAGGATTGAGGATGCCCTCATCTTAGGACTGCGATACCTGCAAGGAATAGAGCTCAGCAGATTTTATAAGCGATATGGTGTGCACATCTTCGACCGCTACAGCGAAGAGCTAAAATCACTGGGAGAGAGCTCTCTGATAGAGACCACTGACGATTTTCTCCGTCTTACCAGAAAAGGGATTCTTCTGTCTAACGAGGTCTTTCAGCAGTTTATATCTCCGTAATGTCATTTAGCAAGGGATTGATAAGATGAAAATGGAAGAGAAACCCATCGACCTTCGCAGCGACACGGTCACCCGACCTACCCCCGCTATGAGGGAAGCAATGATGAATGCGGAGGTTGGAGATGATGTGTATC
>NJBL01000027.1 GCA_005223145.1 bacterium (candidate division B38) B3_B38
AAGTTGCCTTCCAACACTCTATCCTTCCTCTAAGCATCACCCCCTTATTATAAGGAAAAAGTTACATCAGCTCCCTAAATGGTTATAGTTGATAAGTATATTAAAGACGAGCATGAAGTCGCCCTGGGTCATGAAGCGATGGAGGGGGTTGAAGTTGAACATAACTATCCGTCCATTCCCCACCGGATAATCGACCACCGCTGCTTTCCCCTTTATCGCCTTGGCTCCTTTCACCAGTCCGCTGAGGCAGAGGTCATCTGTATCGGCATACTTCACTACGATAAACCGCTCCTCCTTTTTGGGGACGCTGAAAAGGAAAGAATGTCGATAGAATATGGGAAAACCCTTCTGATAGCCGTAAGTGATGGGGCTTTTATCGCTAACCACCTCACCTTTGATAATGGAGCCGGGGACAAAGAGAGCCTCTTCTCCTTGCGCTCCACCCCTTCCCTCGCGGGAGATACCGATGTTTCCCACCAGGCCAAAGCTTAAGGGAACGGTACTGGCACTTCCCAGAGTGATGAGCACCCCTCCCTCCTGGACAAACCTCTGCAGATTAAGCAGACCTTCCAGCCCCATTCCACCGGTCATATCTTCGGTGCTGTCGATAACGCCGTGGAATTTAAACCCCTCGGTTCTGGTGTAGGGCATGGGGCCTTTCTCGGGGTCTACACCGTGAACTACCCGCCTGGCATCTCCATACCCTCCCTGGGAGGGAAAGACTATGACATCAAAATCGCCTTTTAGCCCTCCCAATCTCAGCCGGTCCTTTGATATGAGCGTGTAGGGTATTTTATAAGCATCAAAGGTATATCTCACCCAGCCCGAATCCTGGGTGTTAGACCAGGTATGATAGACGGCAATGCGGGGAAGGTCCATAGCATGCTTGTTGACCTCCACCTCCTCATTAATGGCGTAGATGGTAAGACCCAGCTCTCTGGCGATAATCCGCAGCTTTGATAACTGTTCCTCGCCTTTATCATCTGCGGGGATGAGCCACGAACCCGGCGGGAAGACCCTCTCTCCTGCCTGGAACTCCTCTTCTACAGCAAAGACCTGCAAGGGTGGCAACAGGAAGCGAGCAGTCATCATATTATTAGTACCCTGATGAGGTATGGCGTAATATCTTCTCGCCTTACCCCCGACCACCGTTCCGGTAGCTCTAAGCTCCTCTTTCAGCAGGGTCATCGGAGCTTCCAAGATGCTGGGTTCGTCAATGCGAACGGTTTCCACCCCCCGCAGGTAGCCTATTGTCCAGCCTACATCGTCGTAAGAGCGTCCAGCATCAGCAGGGTACTTCTGAACCTCGAGGTAAGTTTTGGCGCACACCCGATAGGGCTGGTCCATACGAATCACGAAAGAGCCCGCCGGGTAACTTTTTTCCTCTAACTTGAATTCCTTATCCAAGCGATGTACCTCCACCCCTTGCTTCTGGAGGAGGTTGATGACATTCACCGTCTCCACCGGATGGCGTTGGTCGGCGGGAATAACCCATGCGTAAGGGGGCTCGCTTTTCCCCTTTTCAATGGCGTTTTCCCCCTTTTTCCAGAAGTTATAGAGAAAGGTGTCTTTTTGGCTGGCTACCAGCTTCAGGACGCAAAGCAGAGCGGTCTGCTGGTAATTTATGTTATTCCTTATAGACCATGTCACCTTGTCATCCGGGGGTAGAGGGCGATACCACTCTTGCTTGGTGGCACCCAATCTACCTCGCTCCCTATCTGCTAACTTCCTTTCCATGGTGGTGGCGCCGCCGTTGCCGAATGTCTCGTAAAACCTCCCGATGGCGTTGTGAGTGTTAGCCAGAAAGGAGAGGTAGCCCGGATACCAGCCGGTAAAGAAGGCGTGGGTCCACACTCCGGGCATGCCCATCTTGGTGAGCTCCTCTACCTCCCAGTGCGAAAGCAACTGCCACTCGCTCATCACGATGGGGTCAAAGGTCGGATAGTAGGGACCGGTGCCGGTGGAGACATAGAGCAGTGCAATGGACTCGTGCAGGTCGTGCCAAACCTGGGGGTGCCATTCCATAAAAGCCTGCAGAAAAGCCCTGGTGATGAGCTGGGAGACTTGAAGCCCGTCACGGTTGTTATCGTGGTAGACATACTTTCCCCAGTAAGGGGGTCCGGGGAAACGCTCCTCTTCGTCGGTTATCCCTTTGGTGTAGCGATAATACCAATCGGTATAGCGGTCGTGCCCATCTGGTTCGGCGCAGGGGGTGAGCATAACGATGCAGTTTTGACGAATGGCTTTGATAAGGGGCTCTTCAGAGACAGCTAATCGGTAGGCGAGTTCCATCGACATCTCAGCACTGCCGTTCTCCGAGGAATGCAGGTTGCAGGTTATCCAGTACATGGGCTTCGCCTGGGCGATTATCTTCTGGGCTTCCGCTTCAGGGGTGCGGCGAGGGTCTGCTAATGCTGCGGTAAGATTTTTATAGTGCTCGAGATCATTGATGGTTTGGGGGTCTGAGATGACCACTATGTAAAGGGTGCGACCCTCATCGGTTGGTCCGATGGGAAAGAGCTCCACCGCCGATGACTTATCGGATAAGGTCTTCATATAACGGATTATATCCTCATAGTAGGTGAGCTTTTCCGGGGTTCCCACTACATAGCCTAAAACCTCGCGAGGAGAGGGGACTTCGTCAGAATCTGGAAGGTGGTCTACCAGCGGACTGAGGAACTTCTCGGAAGTGGTATATTCCCTTATCAGCCGGGTGCTCTCTTCATCTATAGCCTGTTGAGCATAGACTGCAACAGAGGAGATGGAAGCAATGGCTAAAATTATTAATATAGGAAGCCTTAATCTCAGTTTGAAATCTCTTAAGTTCATTATATCCCCCTTTACTCTAAAAACTCATATTAGTTACAAATAAATTTTAAGAAAAAGCGCTTACCAAACACCTCCTTTTTGAAAATCAGAATCTCTCCCTATGGTCGAGGGGGCGGCTTCTCATACATCAGTGCTTCCGGGGGACTTCTCCTCCAGGAGCCTTTTGGCTCTCTCAAAGTCCTCCTCTTTTACCATTATTTTCACTTCCCCCAGACCATTAACAGTGAAAGGGTGCACTGAATGAACCACCTGGGACTGAAAAATGCATTCTATCCCGTTGCTCTCCAGATACCCTTTTATCACCTCAGCCTCCGCTCTTCCCATGGCTGTGCAAAGGTGCTTGAATCTCACTCCTTTTTGATTCATTTTAGATAACCTTCTATCCTTTTTCACTGATTAACCATCACAAGATTGACTTCCCTGAGCTATTTTTTTGTTCTCCCCGCGACAGGCTTTTACGCAGAGGCCGCAAATATACAGCCCCAGGTTCCTCTGCTTGCAGAAGAAGGTGAGCTTCTGGAAACATTTGTCAAAGTTATAGCTCTCGGGTGTCTTCCCCAGAGCTCCTACCGGGCATGCCTTAATACACTCTCGGCAGTTTCCGCATTTAAACTCCATGGGCTCTCCCACCGGCAGCGGGAGATCATTTAATATAGTAGCATACCTGATGGCAGAACCGTAAAGGGGATTGACCAGAAGGTTATTCCTCCCTATCCACCCATGACCTGCTAAAACGCCAATATGCTTATGGGAGAGGTGACCCTCTTGCTTTTTCCAGTCCACTGTCTGTGAGGCAGCTACAGGGAGAGCCTGGCCGCCCCACGATTGAATTATATTAGCAAGCTGGAAGGCTACCTTGTCCAATTGGTTATTCGCCTGCCGGTAATGCCATGAATACAGGCGGGTGGGCTCTGTCTCTATATCCTCCAGCACCCTTGCCGAAAGGCGAACGCCTATGGAAATGGCATAATGGAGACCCTTCACTGCACTGGCTGACAGATAGAGCTGCTTATCATAGCGCCGAAAGTCAGCTGCACCAAAAAGGCTCATTCCGTTGTCATAGGCAAATCTCTGCAGCTTTGAAAAGGCTTCCTCCCTCTGTTCCATTAGCTACCCTTCTGCTATTTCCACTTTTCTGCCAAAGGAATTATAACAAAATAAATAATTCATATACAAGATAAAGTAACAATTATTCACCGCTCCTTGGAAACGAAGTTAATACGCTCCCTTGATGACGATAAATTACATTAAGAATTGAAATCCTCGGAAGATTAGAGTAAAATATGCCTCAATGTGGAGCACAATTGGAGGTAGGGAAGAGTGTCAAAGGTTTCCCAAGCATTCTTTTTAGACCAACACAGGATGAGGAGGCTTTTATGAAAAGGGATAGAATTCCTCTGGTGGTAACTCTCGGATTTGCGGCGGTTTCTACGCTGTTGTTTCTCTATTTCTCCCTCTCTAAGCAGGCAGATGTTGCTTACTCGGGAGAGCTTCACATGGAATACCTCCCCCTCAGAGAAAATCCGGAGAATACCCCTCACCATGTTATGGCCAAGGTAACCTCTACTGCCGGAATAAAACCAGGCGGGGTTATCCTCAGGTATTTTACCACAGATGATAGAAGACCCCGCAAGGTGACCCTCAGACGCATAAGAAGAGGAAATTATTTCGGAGGATATATCCCCGGCTTCACCAAGCTAACTACAATCTTCTATCAACTGCAGGCTACCGATCTGTCTGGGAACAGTGTCATCCTGAAAAGAGGAACCCCTCAAAAAGAAAACTGGTATATTCTCATATTCACTGCTCCGGCTAACCTCTGGCTAAAAATGCTGCATCTGGGGCTGATCGCTGGCTCCTTCATCTTCTTCCTTTATTCATTTTATTTCGCTCAGCGCTACCTTCTGCTGGGACGGGATTTTGGTCGCTGCTTCTGGTCGGCGGCTGCGGGGGCGGGAAGCTTCTTCGTCACCAGCTTCCCCATAGGGATTTTCTTAGCTCACCAAACATTCGGAGTGGGGTGGTCTGGGATACCAATGGGCTGGGATATAACCGATAATAAGTCCGTCCTCATTTTCCTGTATTATGCTGTTATTATCGCTCTGGCAAAGGGTCATCTCTATAAAAAGGTCAAGAGATCGAACCGAATAAGCGACCGCACCTTTGCACGGTTCTCTATCTGGGGGATGCTTTTCACCCTGGTGATATTCATCCTCCCCCATGGAATATCCAATGCAGAAATAGCAAGCTACTTGCGGGAGCATCTCCCCCTCTTCATTCCCATCATAGTGGCTGCTCTTCTCTTCTTAATTATCAGATATACCCGGCGGCGGACTGCGGCTTAAAGGGGAGGTCGGATGCTAAAACGAGAGCACTATCCCTCCGCTTATTTCCAGGAGGTTATTCAAAAAGGGAGAGACCCCTCCCTCTTCATCCTGCAGGCGGAAGAAATGTGTTCGGAAATCGACCCGAAATCCAAACCCCTCGGACATAAAATACTTGACCCCCCCTCCTAAGTTGAAGGTGGTGCTGTCCTGTGAGATGGGGAATTGGGACTCAGCTTCGGGTTTGAATCTTATGCGCCCTATCCCTATGGTGAAAAAGGGGACTACTTCCAGCTCTCCCAAGTCATAGATAATATTCACCTGATAGAGCAAGGCATTATAATCAGCCTCCTCGCTATCCTCGCCATCCTGAGAGGTGAATAGAGCAGAAGCTTTATTGTAAGCCACCGTTCCCTCAACGCCCAGCTTCTGGGTGAGAAACAGCGCCATCCGTGCCCCCACTATATAATTGCTCTTGTATAATACCTGACCAAGACCTTCCACGGTGAAATCGCTCTTCGCTAAAGCCCCTCCCATCGGGCTGAACTGAAACTTTATCTTATAGCCCTCCTCTTCCTGCTCTATTTCTCCCTGCGCCTCTAACGGCAGGGAGAGTGCCATCAGAAGCAAAACTGTTGTCCAGCAAAAAATCTTTCTCATCGCCTTCCTCAACACCAAAAAACTTCCTTAAAATCTCTTTTTCTCTATCATAAGGGTGCTAAAAGGAGCCTTTCGGCT
The DNA here is from genome assembly GCA_005223145.1 of bacterium (candidate division B38) B3_B38. GTDB lineage: Bacteria > Acidobacteriota > B3-B38 > Guanabaribacteriales > B3-B38 > Guanabaribacterium. Next base: position 5,892 of record NJBL01000027.1, read on the forward strand.
ATTTAAATACCCTTTGCCTCCTGCCATAGCTCTTCCATCTCCTCCAGAGTTGTTTCGGCAATATCCTTTCCCTCGGCCTGCAGCTTCTGTTCGATATACTTAAAGCGCTCGATAAACTTGCGGTTTGTTCTCTGGAGGGCAATCTCGGGGTTTACTTCGAGGTGCCGGGCAATGTTTACCAGAACAAATAGAATATCCCCTATCTCCTGTTCTATCTTATCTGAGGCACCCCTCTGGCAAGCCTCTTTGAACTCCCTTAGCTCCTCGTCAAGCTTTGATAATATATCAACTCCTTTCTCCCAATCAAACCCCACCCTGGCTACTCGGGCAGAAATGAGATAAGCCTTCAATAGAGCGGGAAGTTCGGTGGGTAAATTATCCAGCAGAGACCTTGGTGCCTCGCCTCCCTCTTCCTCCCTTTTGAGAGACTCCCATTTTCTCCATACCTCCTTTGCTGAAGAGAGTTTTTCCACCCCGAATACATGGGGATGACGGCGCATCATCTTCTCCTTTACCCCTTTTAACACATCGTTAAGGGTGAAATCCCCCTTCTCTTTGCATATCTGACAGAGGAAGATGAGCTGAAAGAGAAGGTCACCCACCTCCTCTTTTAGCCTCTCGGCAGAGCCATGACTGATCGCCTCTATCACCTCATAGGCCTCCTCGATGAGAAATGACTTAAGGCTCTCCTCGGTCTGCTCACGGTCCCAGGGGCACCCATCCTCCCCCCTTAAGACCTCTATTAATCGCACCAGGGCATCAAATCTCTCTTCCACAGGCAAATCCCCCTATATTTGAGCTTCCATTATAATCTAACTTCTCTGAAAAGACAATATAGCCCCATCTTTACCCCTTGCTTTTTGCCAGTAATAATGATAATATTTTGAAAAAGAATTATCAAACATCAGTGAGAGAATTTGAAACAAGGTAAAGAGGGGAAATCCTTTACTGATAGAAGCTATGGAAAAGAAAAAACGACCATCAATAAAGAGAGAAAGAATGAGCAAAAAGGAGGAGAAGATAAAGGTAACCGACCGCAGAGTATTTAACCGTGAGGGTAAGATAAAGAAGGAATTCCAAAAAGCGAAAAAAAAGAAGCCGCCGGCAGAAGCTAAGGAGAAGCAACAGAAAGCCAAAAAGACCACCACCGAGGAAATGCCCCCGAAAGAGCAAAAAGAGAGAACCACCCTACCACCGGTGGATCTCGGCTCCTTTATCCTCTCGTTGAGCACCACCGCCTTCATCCACCTGGGCGAAGTCGCAGACCCCACTGGCAAGGAGAAGATGGTGAACCTGGAGGCCGCCAAGCAAATAGTCGACATCATTCAAATGCTAAAAGAGAAAACCGAAGGGAACCGTACTCAGGAAGAGAGCACCCTGATTGACAATTTCCTTTATGAGTTGAAGTTGAAATATATGGCCAAGGCGAAGCTGATAAAGCTATAGCCTCAACCCCTGGTTGCCCTACAGTAAGATGAAAAGGGTAATTATAAAAATATCATTATCCACCGCCTTGATATCCCTTATTCTGGGTGTATTCCCTGTCCACGCAAAATGGGGAACCAGAGCCTATAATGAACTATCAGGTCCCGAGCAGCCACAGAGTTTCCTTGTTAATGAGAATGTGAGGATGCTGTGGTTTCAGCGAAAAGCTTACCTCAGTCAAGCCCGCCTCACTGAGGCAGCAGCCGAGATGGAGAAGCTGTTAGAGCAGAAGGATGAGCTCAGTCGTTCGGAGCGCAGAGAGTTCGCCGCCGCTCTCATCATGGAAGGGGATCTTTATTTCGCCCGAGGCCAGATACCGAGGGCACGGGTTAGCTACCAGACCGCACTGGAGCTGGCGCCTATTCTCCCCGCCGCCTACTATGCCTTAGCCCGCTCCTACTGGCAAAAGGGGAGCCGGTACCCTCTTATGGCCCTGAAGGAGTTCGTAAGGGGGAGTTTTTTGACCTTCAAGGACTTGAAGAACCTTTATATCATTATTATAAACTCAGCCTCCCTTCTGTGGCTCACCGCTGTAATTGCGGCTCTCCTCTTTGTGGTCAGTAAACTGCTGAAATATCAGAAATCCCTCCGCCACGACCTCAGCGAATATCTATCCTCCCGCCTGTCTCTAACTATGGCTAACCCTCTCTCCTGGGGGATCCTCCTCCTCCCCATATTCCTCTGGCTGGGGGTAGCCTGGATAATGGCTTACTGGCTTGTCCTGCTGTGGCTCTATTGCCAGAAATCAGAAAAAGTGCTCGGAGTACTATCCCTAATTATCCTCATCCTCGCCCTCCCTTCGGGGAATCTCATGGTTTCTCTATATTCCTCTGTCCATTCTCCGTACATCCTTTCCAGCCTTTATTCCATAGAGGGGGAATACAACCACATCAACATTGAGAACCTCCGTCAGGTTCTTTCAGAAAACCCCGACGACCTGGACGCCCGCTTCCTCTTAGCGCACCAATATGGCAAAGGGAAAAGATTAGAGCTCGCTTTCGAAGAATACCAGAAAATTATCAACCGTCAACCCAGCTTTGCCAAAGCTTACACCAATGTGGCAAACATATTCTTCGCCCTGGGTGAATATAACCTGGCTATTGAGAACTACAAGAAATCGATCGCCCTCCGAAAAGAGCAGGTCATCCCTCACTATAACATGGCGCTTGCTTATGCGGAGAACCTGCAGTTTAAATATGCCCAGGAAGCTATGGAAAAAGCTCGTGGAATTGACCTTGAGTTTGTCGACCACCATCAGGAAGACCCCGCCACTGCCCGCGCCATAATCGAAGAAGAGCTACCCCAGAGAACCCTCTGGCGGCGTCTCTTCAAAGGGATTTTCCGCCCTCCAACCACTTCAGCGGCAACCTTCTCCGCAGGTCCCTCGCCTACCACCTTCTTAGGAAGCTCTCTGGTAAGCCCCACGACACTATTGGGGCTCCTGTCACTTGCAGTCATCATCCTTCTTCAGCTCTTCTGGAAAGAAAAGAGACTCGCCCGGCTCTGCGGAAATTGTGGACGCCCCTTCTGCTATCGATGCAAAACAAGCATTGAGAACCCTGCCTACTGCTCCCAATGTCAGCATATCTTTGTCAAACAGAAAGGGGTTTCCCAGGAGGTTAAGATAAAAAAGTCAATAGAGGTTCAAAGGCATCAATTCTGGGAGAAGTTAAAAAATTATCTTCTAACCCTTGTCTTCCCCGGAATGGGACATCAGTATGGACAGCAACCAATTGCAGGCTTTCTCATTCTCCTTGTCTGGCTCTATGGGTTGATACTGACCTTCCTCCTCCCCAGGCTCATCCCCATTACCATTCAACTACCAGAACCGCACTGGGGGCTGGGGAGAATTGTTGGGTTAACCATCTGTCTGCTGAGTTACCCCCTTGCGCTGGGGACTCTGAAAAAGGGTTAGCGCCATTGGTTATATTATAAAGGAAGGAATGGAGAAAGATGGCTCTGAAAGGGACCCTTAAAGACTTCGCGCTTCCCGATATTTTCCAGCTCCTCTTCCTGCAAAAGAAAACCGGAATATTGACTGTGCGGAGCAACCAGAACGAGGTAACCATCACCTTCAGAAAAGGATTTATCGTTTCAGCTGACTCCCTGCAGGACCCCCTGGAACACCGGCTGGGCTACCTGCTGGTACGCCGCAAGGTTATCACTAAGGAACAGCTCAACAAAGCCCTCGAAGTCCAGAAGGAGACCCTCCAGCACCTCGGTCATATTATGGTTAGCCTTCGCTTTCTCACTGCGGAAAAATTGCAGAAATACCTCCAGCTGGTCATCACCCAAAAGATCTACCGCCTCTTCCGTTGGAAGGAGGGGGAATACAACTTTGAACCCTGCGAGGAGAAGGCTTTCCAAGAAGACTACTTTGTCCCCCTCTCCACCCAGGCTATATTGATGGAGGCAGTGAGGCTTCTTGATGAATGGCCTCTCATCAAGAAAAAAATCCCCTCCCTTGAGCTGGTGTTTGAGAGGAATAGAAAAATTGATCCCTCCTCCATCGTGGTCAGCGACGCTGCAAAAGAGGTGGAGGAAGAAAAGGGGAGAGCACCCACCCCCTCCATAGGGAGGCCTCTTATTATATCCCCTTATGCACATTTGCTTTATCAGGCGATAGACGGTTCTCGCACTGTGAAAGACTTAATGGATTGCTGCGGGTTTAACGACTTCGAAACCTGCCGCCTCTTGAGCCAGCTCATGGATAAACAGCTAATACAAATTAAATCCCGGGAGGTAAGACCTTTACCAGCAAAGAGGAAAAGATTTCAGGTAGGTGCCCTGACTTCTAGATTTCTCTACCTCCTAATCATAACCTTACTCGTAGTTGGAGCGCTAAATATCCTCCGCAACCCTCTCAACACCTTGACCCCCTTCTCTCCCAACACATCCCGGATGGTCTCCACCATGAAAGAATCTATAAGCCGCGGCAGAATGCAGCAAATAGCCCAGAGCCTTACCGTCTATTTCCTGACCTACGAAAGATATCCCACCGACCTCTCCGCCCTTGTCAGAGAAGGGCTTCTCCAACCCCATAACCTGAAAGACCCCTGGGGGAGAGACTACCCCTATCAGCTATTCCCTGATAAGTACCTTCTTATAGGCTTGGACTCCCAAGGGAGAAGATCCGCCCAATTGACCATAGAAAAATCCCTCCTTCTGGCACTCCCATCAGAAAAGTGAAGCTCTGGGTCATAAAATACTTGACAAAATAAGACTCAGATATTATATTATAAGTTGACTAATATTTAGGAGGTTAACAATGAGCAAAGTCATCGGTATAGACCTTGGAACTACAAACTCGGCGGTAGCCGTCATGGAGGGAGGTGAGCCTAAGATTATCATCAACCCAGAGGGGGGGCGCACTACCCCTTCGGTGGTTGCGTTTACTGGAAAAGGCGAGACTTTAGTAGGGCAGGTTGCCAAGCGCCAGGCGGTAACCAACCCGGACAACACCATTTCCTCGATCAAGCGCTTTATGGGAAGAAGGTATGATGAAATTCCCGAGGAGATAAAGATCGTCCCCTTCAAGGTAGTAAGGGGAAAGAATGATAATGCCCGCATAGTAGCAGAGGGGAAGGAGTACCCCCCGCCAGAGCTCTCCGCCATGGTTCTGCAAAAGATGCGCCAGGCGGCTGAGGATTACCTGGGAGAAAAGGTTACCAAAGCGGTGATTACCGTGCCCGCCTATTTTAACGATAGCCAGAGGCAGGCAACCAAAGATGCTGGTCAGATAGCCGGGCTGGAGGTTTTGCGGATTATAAACGAGCCCACCGCAGCGGCGTTAGCCTATGGATTGGACAAAAAGAAGGATGAGACTATTGCTGTGTATGACTTCGGAGGGGGCACTTTCGACATCTCCATTCTGGAAGTAGGGCAAGGGGTGGTAGAGGTCAAATCAACCAATGGGGACACCCATCTCGGGGGAGACAATATCGACCAGCGGATTATCGACTGGATAGTAGATGAGTTTGTAAAAGACCAGGGGATCGACCTCAGCAAAGACAAGATGGCTCTTCAGCGCCTTAAAGAAGCAGCAGAGAAGGCTAAGATCGAGCTCTCCACCACCTTAGAGACCGACATCAATCTTCCCTTTATCACCGCCGATGCCTCGGGACCCAAGCATTTGCAAATGAAACTCACCAGAGCCAAATTCGAGCAATTAGCCATGGACCTCTTTGAGAAAACCATCGGTCCTTGCAAGCAAGCCCTTGAAGATGCTGGCAAGAAGCCCGAGGATATTGATGAGGTGGTATTAGTTGGTGGCTCCACCCGCATTCCGAAAGTGCAAGAGATAGTCAGTAATCTCTTCGGCAAAGAGCCCTCAAAGGGGGTAAATCCTGACGAGGTGGTAGCCGTAGGAGCAGCCATTCAGGCAGGAGTGCTGGGCGGAGAAGTGAAGGATATACTGCTTCTCGATGTCACCCCTCTATCTCTGGGAATAGAGACCCTGGGAGCGGTGTTCACCAAGCTGATTGAGAGGAACACCACCATCCCTACTCGCAAGAGCGAGATCTTCTCTACAGCGGCAGATAACCAGACCAGCGTTGAAGTCCATGTCCTCCAGGGAGAGCGAGAGATGGCCAGAGACAACCGCACCCTTGGTCGATTTCATCTGGTCGGTATCCCTTCAGCTCCCAGAGGAGTTCCTCAGATAGAGGTTACCTTTGATATAGATGCCAACGGCATTTTAAATGTCTCGGCGAAAGACCTGGCTACTAACAAGGAGCAGAAGATCACCATTACCTCCTCCAGCGGCCTGAACAAAGAAGAGATTGAAAAGATGGTAAAAGAAGCCGAAGCTCACTCCGAGGAGGACCGCAGAAAGAGGGAGGAGGTAGACCTGAGGAACCAGGCAGATGCCATGGCTTATAACACCGAGAAAATCCTCCGAGAGAACCGTGACAAGATACCAGAGTCCGATGCCAGGGAGATCGAAGCAGCTATTGAGGAAACCAAAAAGGCTATAAACTCCGGGAGCAAAGAGCAGATTCAAGCTGCCCTTGATCGGCTCACCAAAGCTTCCCATAAGCTGGCAGAGGTGATGTATCAGAAAACTACTGCCCAGCAGCAGGCTGCTGCTCAAACGGCAGAGGGGGCTGCTGAAGCCGGTGCCAAGAAGAAAGGTAAACCCGAAGAGGAAGTTATCGACGCAGAATATACCGATGTAGACGAGCAAAAAGAGAAATAAACATTACAATCCCTTACCAAAGAGGAGATACCGGTAACGAAAAGGATTATCCTGCTGGAAGAAGGCATCGAGGGGCGCAGGATTTTCATTTGAACCGGGGAAGAGAAAAAAAATTTAGCAACGAGGTATCAGACCATAGATGGTAAAGGAGGATTTTTATAAAACATTAGGGGTTGATAGGAAAGCCTCCTTATCACAGATAAAGAAAGCTTATCGGAGGTTAGCCCGCAAATACCACCCGGACATCAACCCCGGTGATAAGGAATCTGAGAGAAAGTTCAAAGAGATAGCAGAGGCTCATAATGTTCTGAGCAACCCGGAAAAGCGGAGGCAATACGACCAATATGGCTCCCTAAGGGAGGGTTTTGCCCCTGAAGAGCGGTTCTCGGGATTTGGTTTTGAAGGATTTGATTCTTCCCGTTTTGCAGAAGGGAACCTAAGAGATATCTTCTCCAGCTTCTTTAGACAGAAGAGTGCCGAGCCTACAATCCAGCCCCAGAAGGGGGCAGATTTACAATATCCCCTGACCATCAGCTTTATGGAATCTATAAAAGGTCTGACCGCCACCATAGGCATCCTTAGAAGGGTCCACTGCACTCATTGTGCCGGGAAAGGTGTACTGGGAAGCATTAAAGAGCGAGTATGCCCCCAATGTGAGGGCTCAGGGGAATCGTCTTTTATGAAGCGTTTTATGAAACTCTCTTTCGTCTGTTCCCTTTGTGGAGGGACAGGTCGGGTGAAGGGCGAAGCCTGTGCTCACTGCCAGGGAGAAGGGTTGGATAACAAGCGAGAAACCATCAAGGTGAAAATACCCCAGGGGGTGGACATCGGTTCAAAGATACGCGTAGCGGGCAAAGGAAATGAAGGACCAGGGGGAGGGCCACCTGGAGACCTGTACATTGTTATCAACGTCACACCCCATCCCCTCTTCACCAGAAAGGGAGACAACATATACTCTCAAATCCCTATTACCGTTGCAGAGGCGGCTCTGGGGGCGAAGGTAGAGGTGGAAACCATCGACGGTCGGGCGAGCATGCGGATACCTCCCGGAACCCAGAGTGGTCAGAAGTTCCGGCTGCGGGGGAAGGGTGCTCCCTCTCTGAGAGGTAACACCAGAGGAGACCATTTTGTAGAGGTCAACATAGCTCTCCCCAGGGTACTCGATGAGCGTTCAAAAGAGCTTCTAAGGGAATTCGTCCGGCTGAATCCTGATAATCCCCGCGTACGCCCTTGAAGGAGTGTTAAATGAAAGGGAAAAGAGAAGCCTATTATATGATAAGCGCTGTCTCGCGCTTTTACAACATACATCCCCAGACCCTGCGGCTGTATGAGCGGGAGGGATTGCTCAAGCCATCTCGCAGCGATGGAAACACCCGCCTTTATTCCGAAGAAAACCTCAGACAGCTGGAGCTTATACTGAACTTGACCCGGGAATTGGGAGTGAACCTTGCCGGGGTAGAGGTCATCTTAAATATGAGAAAGAAAATGGAAGAGATGCGCCGCGAGGTCAACAAATTCATTAATCTGCTGCGGGAGACCTTTAGCGAGCAAATGGAAGCCTCTACGGAGCCGGATACCCTGGTAAAGGTTACTCCTCCTAAGGTAATTAAGGTCGAAATCGAACCAGAGGAGGACTAATGCCTCTGAAAAAATACTATCAGGGGGAGTTATCATCTAACTCTCTGAGGCTCTACCTGAGGGAGATCTCCAGAATACCGGAGATTAGCCCCAAGGAGGAGATAGCTTTAGCCGAGCGGATTAAACAGGGAGACGAGGAAGCTCTCCGAAAGCTGGTAGAAGCCAACCTGCGGTTTGTGGTCAGCTTTGCCAAAAGGTATCGGGGCACAGGTCTCTCCTTTCTCGACCTCATCAACGAGGGGAACCTCGGTGTTATTGAAGCTGCCAAGCGCTTTGACCCTAAAAAGAAGGTCAGATTCATAACCTACGCCGTGTGGTGGATCCGCCAGGCTATCATCCACGCCATTGCCGAGCAAAGCCATACGGTGAGGCTGCCCCAGAAGCAGGCCAATCTACTCCATCGCTTCGGAAAAAACATAGCTCAGCTGACCCTTAAGCTTCAGCGCAAACCCTCTACCGAGGAGATTGCTGAATATATGAAGATCTCCCTGGACGATGCCACCACTTTATCGCAGCTGAGAAGCGAGGACGTTTCCCTTGATGATAAGCTATCCGAAGAGGAAGACTTTGAGCTGAGGGACACCGTCCCTCAAACGGCCATCCCCCCGGTTGATGAGGAACTCATCAAAAAATCCGTGCAGATAGAGCTGAGGGAGATGGTGGAGACCAAGCTCGACCCCAAAGAGAGAAAGATAATCACACTGCGATTCGGATTACACGGCAAAGAAGGAATGACCCTGAAGGAGATCGGTGATATAATGAATCTGTCCCGCGAGAGGATTCGTCAGATCGAATGTGCGGCTCTTGAGAAGCTGAGAAGGTCGAGCAAGCAGAGGAAACTGGTCGGCTCCCTCAACTGATAACCTTTGAAAAACCGAAGTCGAGTCTTAAGGAAAGGGGAACAGATGAACCGAGATTCACCCTGTCCCATATGCAACGATAGCGGTTGGGAAATAATTGTGGAAGGTGAGCATCATAGAGCTGTGAGGTGCCGCTGCCACCTGAAGAAGCGAACCGAAAGACTACTGCAAGAAGCCCGCATTCCCAAACGCTATCAGCACTGCACTCTCAAAAACTTCAAAACCCCCAAGCAAGATGACCTCTGGACAGCCAAAGGAGTGGCAAAGGATTTTGTGAAGGATTATCCCAACGTTGATATGGGGATTCTCTTTATAGGTCCCTGCGGAGTCGGTAAAACCCATCTGGCGGTGGGGATTATCAGGGAACTGATAGAGAAAAAGGGGATGTCCTGCCTTTTCTACGATTTCCGAGACCTATTGCTGGACATACAGGACAGCTACAACCCCGTCTCCGAAAGCTCGGAGATGAACGTGTTAGCCCCCGTTTTACAGGCCGAGGTTTTACTGCTGGACGAACTGGGGGCCCGACGACCAACCGAATGGATAAAAGAAACAATCGACCATATACTTAATTCACGATACAACGACAAAAAAATCGTCATTATAACCTCTAACTTTCTGGATAACACAAAAGAAAAAGACCGGTACTCTCTGGAACAGCGCATTGGCAGCCGCCTCCTCTCCCGCCTCCGCGAAATGTGCCGCAAGGTGGAGATGGATGCTGATGATTATCGCAATAAATTCAAGCCGCAGGGATTCAACATTATAAAGTAAGAGTTTAGCCGAGGTCCCCCCTTTCATACTGAACAAGAGCCACCCCTATAATCCCCGCCGTATCGGTGCGCAGAATTCTCCTCCCCAGCCCGGCACGGATGAAGCCCCGCTGAAGACCTAACTCAACCTCGCTCGGCGACCATCCCCCTTCGGGTCCCACCATAAGAACCACCTTATCCTCTGCTGTCCCCCTTAGCGCTTCCTTCAGACCCCTCTCTGCCCCCTCGCACAGAATTATCCTCAGTCCCGAGAGCGATGCGAGGTCGAGCTCCTCCAGGCGGGTAACAGGGCTGACCAGAGGTATGGAGCGCCGCTCCGATTGCCTGCAGGATTCCAGGGCGATACGGTTCCAGCGAGCAACCCTGTCCGGCCTGGGGAGGCGGACAACGGTCCTTTCGGTTATCAGAGGTATGATCTTCCAGACCCCCAGCTCCGTAGTCTTTTGTACTATGAGGTCCATCTTCCTCCCTTTAGGGAGTGCTTGCAGCAGGGTTATCTCGATTGATGGGGGAGCGGAGGGAAGGCACTCTGCAATGAGGCGAATGAGAGCCCTATCCTTTCGGATTTCGCAGACCTTACCTTCAAACTCCCTCCCTTGTTCATCAAAAACCCTCACTCTATCCCCTACCCTGCCCCGCCGCACCCTCACAAGATGGTGAAACTGCTCGCCGGAGAGAACCGCTACCCCCCTTTTGAGTTCCTTACTGGATAGATAAAAACGGACGGTAGTCATATGAAAAAATCCCATTTTTTACCCTGGGTCACCTTATTGTCCATCAGAAGAGAATCTATTTGCCAACCTCATAAACTATGAGAATCAACAGCAGAGGAAACTTCATAGAAAGCCAGAGGGAAGATAGAAAAGAAATTTTATCTTTAACTCTTGAGAAACTCTTTTACCTTCTTAAAGAAGTCCTTATCATCAGGGTGAGGAAGCTTTTCCTCGGTGGCCGCCAACTTCCGGAAAAGCTCCTTCTGCTCCCTGGTCAGATGGGCAGGGGTGCGGAGAACTACCTTAACAAACTGGTCCCCCTTCCCATAGCTATGGATGTCTTTTATTCCTTTACCTTTCAGCTTTAACATAGTGCCCGATTGGGTTCCAGCTGGTAGGTGGAGCTTGACTCTTCCGTTCAAGGTGGGAACCTCAATTTCTCCTCCCAAAGCCGCCTGACTGAAGGTGATAGGAATCTCACAGTAAATGTCTTTTCCCTCCCGGCTGAAGAATGGGTGAGGCTTAACATGGATGACCACATATAAGTCCCCCGTCTGACCTCCACGGACCCCCGTCTCCCCTTCTCCCTGGATGCGAAGGTGTGTGCCGTTATCCACTCCCGCCGGAATTTTAATAGAGAGACTCTTCTCCTTGCGAAGCCTGCCGGTGCCCCTGCAGTACGAGCAGGGGTCTCTTATCACCTGCCCGCTGCCCTGGCACTGACTGCATGTACGGCCGATGCGGAAGAAGCCCTGCTGATAATAGAGTTGACCACTGCCCTGGCATAGGGGACAGGTAGCAGGCCCTTTCTGTGAGGCATCGCCAGTCCCGCGGCAATGTGGGCACTTATCCAGTCGAGGAATCCTTATTCTTGTCTCCACCCCCTGGGTGGCCTCCTCGAAGGATACCTCCAGATTGTATCTCAGGTCAGCCCCTGGCTCAGCAACAGGGCGCCGACGTGCGCGGCTGCGGGTGCCGAAAATATCCCCCAGACCAAAAAAATCTCCCAGGATGTCGCTGAAATCGGCAAAAATAGATTCATCAAACCCGGTGAAGCGATCCCCCGGACCCAAGCCGCTGTGACCATAGCGGTCGTAGAGAGCTCTTTTTTTCTGGTCGCACAAAACACTGTAAGCCTCGGCAGCCTCTTTAAACTTCTCCTCCGATTCCTTATTCCCGGGATTCTTATCGGGATGATATTTTACCGCCAGACGCCGATATGCTCTTTTAATCTCCTGCTCGGTGGCGTGGTGGTCTACCCCGAGCACCTCGTAATAATCTCTCTTGGGACCGGGCAATCTAACCTCTTAAATGGCTAAAAAATTATAACCGGAAATCTTTTAATCTCCAATAGATAAAGATGGTGGGTTTTGCCCTCAATTACTGAACACTCTCCGGAGGTTCATCCTCCCCTTTTTCCGGCTTTTGCGCTTGGGGCTCTTTCTTTTTTACGGCTATTTTAACCACCGCTGGTCGCAATAGCCTATCTTTCAGCATATAGCCCTTCTGATACTCCTCTAATATTTGATTTTCTTGGTATTGGTCGGTCTCCTCCAGAAAGAGCGCCTCGTGGTAGTGAGGGTCAAAGATTTCCTCTTTTGCCTTAATCGGCTGAAGACCGAATTTTTGTAATGTCTCCCGAAGGTTGTTGTAGATCAGCTCAATTCCCCGATGGAAGCTTTCGAAATCCTTGGAATCGCTTTTTTGAAGTGCCCTTTCCAGGTCGTCCATAGTAGGTAATATCTCCCGGATAACCTCGCTCAGTGCGTAATGGTAAAATTCCTGCCTCTCCTTGTCGATTCTCTTCTTATAATTCTCAAAGTCAGCCTGCAGGCGGAGGAGTCGATCGTATAGATCCTCCTTCTCTTTAGTCAGCATCTCTACCATCTTCTTCCTTGCCGCAGGGGATGGCTTCTCTTTAGCTCCCTTCGGGGCTGACTCCGCCTGTGGACCCTCTTTCTTCTTCTGTTCCTCCTCTTCGCCCTCTCTTCTATCTATCTTTGGCATAACGCCAACCTTTCTTTGGTCTCTATTTTAAGTAGAATACTCTGTAATAACCTTGCTTAAAGACCTGGAGACGTAATCGACCAGCGATATACCCCTTGCGTAGTCCATGCGGGTAGGACCCAAAATACCCACCAAACCCAGAGGGATACTCCCAAACTTATAGATGGAGGTTATCAAGCTGAAGTCCCTTAACCCCTCACAAATATTCTCAGAACCTATGATCACCCGTACCCCCTCATCATTCAGGCACTTGGTCACTATCTTGACCAACATCTCCTTGTCTTCAATAGCCTTGAACAGCTCGCGGGCTCGTTTAAGGTCATAAAACTCTGGCTGCTCCAGGAGCTTGGAAGTGCCGCTAAAATAGAGGGCATCGGCGCTTGTCTCCTCAGAAAGCCTTTTGTCGGTTATGAATATAATCCCCTTCAATAAGTCCTTGTAAAATGCCCTCTCTTGAGACAGCATCCTAACCAAACTTTTCTTGACCGCCAACAGGGTAAGCCCCGAAAACTGCTCCACCAGGTAATTGGCTATCCGGTCCAATTCTGATTGGGATATCTTCTCTTCAACCGTGATGACCTTATTGAAGACAAAGCCCCCCTGGGAGACCAAAATCACCAGTATCCAGGAGTGGTTGAGCTTGATAAATCTGACATCTTTAAACTTCGTCTTATGGAATTTTGGCTGCAGAACCATTCCCACATTCTCAGAAAAGTTAGATAGCAGACTGGAGGCAACTTCGATCAGGTCTTCCACATCTCCTACAAAACTATTAAAGCTCTTATTTATAAGATGCTCTTCTTTGGAGGATAGCTCACGGGATTTCATCAAGCTATCGACATAGAAGCGGTAGCCCATATCTGTAGGGACCCTTCCCGCTGAGGTATGGGGTTGAAACAACAGACCCCTTCTCTCCAGTTCGGCCATAATATTGCGAATGGTGGCAGGGCTATAGCCCGACTTGTCTTTTTTGGAAATAGCCTTTGAGCCCACAGGCATACCGCTGGAAATAAACTTAATTATTATTGACTCCAGCACTTCTTCGCTTTTGCTATCCAATTCTAAAACCATTCTTTCCCATACAAAAATACAATATTGCCCTTTTCCCTAATGGGCTTTTAAAAAATTATAGCAAACCACCGGAAAACTTGTCAATAAGAGGGCGGAGTCCTATCCTAAGTTTACCGGAAGCGGCTCCGCCCTTATCTCTTTCTCAGTACATGCCTCCGGGGGGCATCCCGGGGGCAGGCATCTCCTTCTCCTTTTCGGGTATCTCGGAGACCAGGGCTTCGGTGGTGAGCATCAGAGCGGCAATGCTGGAGGCATTGAGCAGGGCTAATCTTACCACCTTGGTGGGGTCCACTATCCCCGCCTGGAACATATCGGCGTACTCCTCCTTCTGAGCATCAAACCCCATATTGGTCTCCATCCCCTTGACCTTCTCCACCACCACCGAGCCCTCATGCCCGGCGTTGTTGACGATCTGGCGGATGGGCTCCTCCAACGCACGCCTGATTATACCCGCTCCCACCTTCTCATCTCCCTCCAGCTTCAGCTTATCCAGCACAGCGATCGCCCGCAGCAGGGCTACCCCACCGCCAGGGACGACCCCCTCTTCAACCGCCGCCTTGGTGGCATTGAGGGCATCCTCCACCCGGGCTTTCTTCTCCTTCATCTCCGTCTCCGTGGCTGCTCCCACCTTGACCACCGCTACCCCACCTACCAGCTTGGCCAGCCTCTCCTGCAGCTTCTCCCGGTCGTAATCGGAGGTGGTCTCCTCTATCTCCGTTCGGATCTGCTTGACCCGGCCCTCAATGGCCTCCGTACCTCCCGCACCCTCCATGATGGTGGTCTTCTCCTTATCAATGACCACCTTCTTGGCCTGCCCCAGGTCCTCCAGCTTGATGCTCTCCAGCTTGATGCCCAGATCCTCGGTGAGCACCCTCCCGCCAGTTAGTATCCCGATGTCCTGCAGCATGGCCTTCCGCCGGTCACCAAACCCGGGGGCCTTGACCGCGGCACAGCTCAGCGTCCCCCGCAGCTTGTTCACCACCAGGGTGGCCAACGCCTCGCCCTCCACCTCCTCCGAGATGATGAGCAGCGGCTTGCCACCGCGGGCTACCTGCTCCAGAACGGGCAGCAGGTCCTTCATGGAGCTTATCTTCTTCTCATGAAGCAGCAGGTAGCAGTCCTCCAGCACCACCTCCATCCGCTCAGCATCGGTCACAAAGTAGGGGGAGAGATACCCCCGGTCAAACTGCATCCCCTCCACCACCTCCAGGGTGGTCTCTATGCCCTTGGCTTCCTCCACCGTGACCACACCATCCTTGCCCACCTTCTCCATGGCCTCGGCAATGATCTTGCCTATCGTCTCATCGTTGTTGGCAGATACCGTGGCCACCTGGGCAATGGACTCCCCCTTCACCGGACGGCTCATCCGCTTCAGCTCCTCCACCACACTTTCCACCCCCTTCTCCACACCTCGCTTGAGGTCCATGGGGTTGCTGCCCGCCGCCACATTCTTATAACCATCCCGGAAGATGGAAAGTGCCAGCAGGGTGGCCGTGGTGGTACCATCACCAGCGGTGTCCGAGGTTATGCTGGCTACCTCACGCACCATCTGCGCACCCATGTTCTCCAGCGGGTCCTCCAGCTCAATCTCCTTGGCTACGGTTACCCCGTCCTTGGTGATGGCTGGGGCGCCAAACTTCTTCTCCAGTATCACATTCCTCCCCTTGGGTCCCAGGGTCACCCGCACCGCCTCAGCCAGCTTCTCCACCCCCTCCAGAATAGCCCGGCGGGCATCCTCACTATAGGTTATTTTCTTGGCCATAGCTTTAATACCTCCTTACTTCTCTATAATCCCTAAAATCTCCTCCTCACGCACCACCACATGCTCCACCCCCTCTATCTCCACCTCATTACCCGCATACTTGCCCACCAGCACCCGGTCACCAACCTTCACCTTCAGAGGACGCAAAGTGCCATCCTCCAGCAACTTACCCTCTCCTACCGCCACTACCTCTCCCTCCATTGGCTTCTCCCGAGCAGTGTCGGGAATGATGATGCCTCCCTTCACCTCCTCCGCAGGCTCATACCGCTTGACTAACACCCTATCGTATAAAGGCTTCACCTTCATAATATCCTACCTCCTTGCAAAAGGTTGACCAACAAGATATTAGCACTCTCATTTAAAGAGTGCCAATAATAGCATACACCCCCATACCTTGTCAAGAGGAAAATGATATTTTATTTGCCTTTCTCGTGAGCTATGCTATAATTTTTTTGTGGATAAGCGTACAAGGCGAACAAAAGAATTATGGGAAAAAGTGAGCAGGCTCATATGCCTCCTCTTTAATTGGAGGCTCTTCTTAGCCGTCCTCCTTGGAACAGCTATCTTAGGAATACTGACCGGATACTTTTTTAGCACCTATAAAAATGTCGATCGCGTCACCGCTCTGGAGAACTATCAGCCCAACATCATAACCACTATCTACGCCGCTTCGGGAGAGACACTGGACGAATTTTCCATAGAGAAGAGGATAACCATTAGGTATCAGGACATAACCCCCAAGCTCTTAGAAGCCTTTATTGCCGTGGAAGACAGGCGATTTTACCGCCATGTCGGTTTTGACCCCCTTCGCATAGTCAAGGTTGCTCTGGTGAACCTCATGGCGTGGAGGAGTGTCCAGGGAGCAAGCACTATCACCCAACAATTGACCCGCTCCCTCTTCCTCACCCCTGAGGTCTCGTATAAACGGAAGATAAAAGAAGCCCTCTATGCCATACAGGTGGAAAACCACTATACCAAAGAGAAGATACTGGAGCTCTACTTTAACCAAATAGGCCTGGGTCACAACAGATACGGTGTGGAGGCAGCATCGCAGTTCTACTTTAACAAACATGCCTGGGAGCTGACTCTGGAAGAGTGTGCCCTGTTAGCGAGCATACCGAAATCTCCCAGCAATTACTCCCCCATCAAACATCCGGACAGAGTACTCCGAAGAAGGAATTTAGTGCTCGAGCTTATGGTAAGAGAGGGCTTCATCTCCGAAAAAGAGGCAGAGGAGGCTAAACGAAAGCCGATTGTGCTTCGCCAGGAAAGGGGTCACCGCTCTATAGCCCCCTATTTTGTCGAAGAGGTGCGCAAATATCTGGAAAATAGCTATGGGAGAAAGGAGACCTATCAGAACGGCTTAAAAGTGTACACCACCATAGACCTGCGTATGCAAAAAGTGGCTCAGGATGCTCTGAGGAAGGGGCTGCGGGAACTGGACAAAAGGGAGGGATTTCGGGGAATCAAGGAGAACATATTAGAGGAGGAAGGCTCTTCATTAGACACATTTCAGCATCCGGACTGGGCGAAGCAATTCCAGGTGGGAGACATCGTCACCGGTCTTATTGTTCAGGTGAATCGCCAGGGAGCGGTAGCCAGATTTGGCGAATATGAGGCTAAGGTGGGAAATTATGAGACCCGCTGGAGCGGAAAAAGACCCTCCCAGATTTTCAAGGTGGGAGATTTAGCCCTCTTCCAGATTTTAAGCATAAATGATAAGGGCAAGGAGCTAAAAGTCTCCCTGGAACAGGAGCCGCTGGTCAATGGTGCGTTAATGGCCATAGAGGTGGGGACAGGGGCCATAAAAGCGATGGTGGGAGGCTATGATTTCAACCAGAGCAAATTCAACCGGTCGCTGCAAGCAAAGCGGCAGACCGGCTCCGCCTTTAAGCCCTTCGTCTACACGGCGGCTCTGGAAAAGGGATTCACCGCCACCACCACCATCTTTGATGAACTGACCACCTTCTACGACCCCTACACCGAGCTCCCTTACGAACCCGAAAACTATTACCGAGAATACTATGGGGTCACCACCCTGCGGGGAGCCCTGGAGCTATCGTTGAATGTATCCACCGTTAAGCTCCAGCAGACCATCGGAGTTGATGAAGTAGTAAAATACGCCAAAAGGATGGGGATTAAAAGCCCGCTCTACCCCTATCTCTCCCTGGCGCTGGGAGCCTGCGAGGCGGCCCTGATGGAAATGACCGCCGCCTTCTCGGTCTTTCCCAATCAGGGGGTATTAGTGCAGCCCTTTTTCATAAGTCAGATTACCGACCGCGAGGGAAAGGTAATCTACAAGCACCAGCCTGCTGCCCGGGAGGTTCTCTCACCGGAGACCTCCTTCCTGATGATAAACCTGCTGCAAGGGGTGACTGAGAGGGGGACCGCTGCCAAGGCAAAAAGCTTAGGGCGTCCGCTGGCCGGGAAAACCGGCACCACCGACAAACACACCGATGCCTGGTTTATCGGATTTAACCCCTCCTTAGCCTGTGGGGTGTGGGTCGGCTTTGATGTGAATAAGAGCCTGGGAGCCGGGGAGACCGGGGCCAGAGCAGCACTGCCCATCTGGATGGACTTCTTCAAGGAAGTTCTGAAGGATAAACCGGTTGAGTATTTTCCCATCCCTGGTAACATAGTGTTCCGCAGAATTGACCGAAGAACTGGCTTATTAGCCACCCCCATCTGCCCTCCGGAGGATGTAATCCTGGAAGCCTTCCGCCAGGGGAGTGAGCCGGTGAATTTCTGCTCGGAGGAGATGCACCGAAACCTTATGCTCCCCTACTACTTCCAGCAGAAATGGACCGACATCCAGTAGCCCTCCGCAAGATCGCCACCAAAAATAATAATCTCAAGCGAGAAGTGTATTAAGCTCTTAGTGGGCGAGATGGAGCAGAAAATCATCTTTTGTTAAAAGCTTAGTTGAAAATTAGCTGCCTTGTAGTATTCAAAAATATTATAATCACCTTCCTAAAAAAGAAAAGCATCCTTCTCAACTTGAATAAGATTATAAAAAAGCACCTGCGAGCTATTGTTGAGGTGCCAATAAATTTCTGAAAAATACGAATAAATTTGATTTTTTCTTGAAATTTTCAAAATGATGTGATATATTTTCTGTAAATTTGAACAAATTAAAAAAGGACATACCAGGAGCGAGATTGACCAAATATTATTAAAATCTTTTATTTCTATGTTTTATGAGATAATCATTATGCTTTGGCATTGGATGGGTTGGGGAAGAAGAAGTTGCCTGTAGCAGCTATATCTCTTATATGAAAATGATTGGTAGCTCATTCTCCTCACCGCGGTGGTGGGAGAGGTTTTTAGCCCACTTTAAAAAAAGGAGGTAGCCAAAATGGAGAGAAAGAAAAAAGTATCCTGAGGTTTAGAACCTCAATAGAACTCGCCAGCAACGGACCATAGAGCTGTTGTGCGGCTCGAAAACTTCCGAATCTACTGGCAAGGGCGAAAAACTATAGTGATGCGAATATACAAAGAATATCGTGAGAAAATTATAGACCTTAACCTAAACTTTGGGGTTGATCGCTTGCTTATTGAAGCCAATAGTGACAGTGGAAAGCTGGTGAGATGCATATACCTTCAACTATGACCCATGGTTTTATTTTATGGAAAATGATCTTCAAGACATTTTAATTAAATTATGGAGCTTTTGGCATAAATGGAGTCATAAATCTGTTAAAAGAAATTATAGTAGAATCCGATTTCAAATTTTAACCCAATCTAATGTTAGTATAACAACCGTATTAGGTAGTATATAATGCCAGAAAATAAAGCCAATCCATATAGTGATTTAGATGCCTTATTTTATTGGACCAAGGAGAAATTTGGGCAACCAGGGAAATTTAACTTATTTGATCATAAGGTTTTACTTCCGATTCACTGGCTCATCGAAGGAACAAAAAAAGAGTATCAATTGGAAATATCCGAGAATGAAATCATTAAATATATCGAGCAAGGATTAATACCAAAATTTATTCAAAGCGATGGAAACCTCGGTTTCCCACTATATATAACAGGGAGGATCAACTTTATAAAAAAAATGGAGAAAGAATTAAAACTCCCTTTAAAAGAAATTCAAGAAATAATAAAACAAGAGGATAATGGGATTAATAATATTTTAACCATAGGTAATCTTGAATATAAAGATATTTCCTCATTTGAAGTGTTCAAAGAATTCTTTGAGGATGACATATCCCATATTGAAATAATTTTGAAAATATTGAAACATAACAAATCTTTTGATAAAAACCTTGATAAAGAAGAATTAGAAAAAGAGTTAAAAAGGAAAAAAGCAATTCTAGCTTCTCTACAAAATATTAAATTCGAACAACTCTCTGAAAGAGCGAAGGATTACATTGAGCGATTTGCTTTTAAGATTTTATGCATTAATGACCAAACAAGGCTTTCTCATATTAATACGTACAGATCAAAAATAATGAAAGGATATAGCCCCAATATTGAATTTAGAAAGTTTAGCACTGCTCCGGGAGGGCATCTATATGGATTATTAGAAATTGATTGGGGGATTACTTTAATCTCATCAGATAAAAAAGACGCTACTGAAATAAAAACTCCAGAATTTACTATTAAAAACGGAGAGATAAAATTTCCTACCCCTCCTTCGCCTAGCAGATATAGCGAAATATTTAATAAATATAATTTAAAGGAATATTTTGGGGTTAAATTAAAAGTAAAAGTTTGTCCTGTTTGCGATAAAGAGCATAAAAGAAGAGGAATTTATTGTAGTGAAGCTTGTAGAAATAGAGCCAAAAGCAAAAGATGGAGGGGAAAACATCCCCTACGTAAAAAATTATCTAATCTACAATACATGATAGAAGCAGGTAAAGATGAAGCCCTTCTGGAGGCTTGTAACAATCTTGAGAAAGAGTTAAATAAGGAAAAAGAAAGCTGACAAATTAAAAAAGGATATATATGGTTACCTAGAACACCGTTGTAAAGCTTATAAATAATATTTATATTAAAGCCAGAATAGCTATTAAAGTTATTTTGGCTTTTCATTTTATTAGGAGAATGAAATGGCAAACAGACTTAGAGAAACCAGATTATTAAAAAGAATAACCCAATTTCAGCTCAGAATCTTAACCGGTATTCACCAATCAAAGATTAGCCTCATAGAGAATGGTCTTATTGATCCTACGCAAGATGAGGAGAAAAAGTTAGCAAAGGCATTAGGAACAAAAGTGGAAGAGTTATTTATAGACAACACTAAATAATGGGGTCAGGAGAGTTCTATAGTAATTATGGTGTAAATGGAAGCTAAAGATAAAAAGGGTTATATCCAGATTAATCAAAACATTCTGTCAAGGTTCCAAAACGCTCTACAAAGGGGAATCTATCAGATAATCATGGAGTTTTCTTGGGTAAATGGTCATGATGAAAACTGGAGGGCGATTCATCGGAACCCCTGTTTTGCCAGCTTGAGGACAATAGCAAAAAAAGCTAGGATAAGCATAA
>NJBL01000097.1 GCA_005223145.1 bacterium (candidate division B38) B3_B38
CCGAAAATGACATAGGTCTCCCCGGCAATAGTACGTGCAGGGTCACCGGGGTCAGCACAAAAAGCGCCGATGATGATATCATTGTACCCATCGCCGTTTACATCCCCGCTGGCCACCGCATAGCCAGAATAATCATCGGCATCATCTCCACAGACGGTGATATCGGCGGATTGGGTGCTCAAGTCAATGGTTGACAGTGGGGCGCTGGAGCCAAAAATCACATAGGTCTCCCCGGCATCAGAGCGTGGAGGGTCACCGGGGTCAGCATAAGGGGCACCGATGATGATATCATCATATCCATCACCGTTCACATCACCGCTGGCCAACGCACAGCCAGACATATCATCAGCATCATCTCCACAGACGGTGATATCGGCGGATTGGGTGCTCAAGTCAATGGTTGACAGTGGGGCGCTGGAGCCAAAAATCACATAGGTCTCCCCGGCAGAATCGCGCAAATCGGGGGAAGCCTGCCAAGCACCGATGATGATGTCCATAAAGCCATCGCCGTTAATGTCCCCATGGGCGACCGCAAAGCCGGATTCATCAGCAGCATCAGCTCCCAGCACCCGCATATCCCCCCACACCTTATCCAGGTCAATCACCCGCTGCCCCCACATTATATTAGGTATGGAGAATAGAAATACCAAAAAAATGGCGAATATCAGATAACTTCTTTTATCCATCCCTTACCTCTCTTTTTAAGCATAAGGTTAGATGAAAAATATCTTCTAAAATTAATTGTGATTATCAGCAAACCTCATTTAGTGCTGTATTTCTACCAAAAGCTTTCTTAAATATTATACTATAATATTTCATTTAAGTAAATAATTTTCCCTGAAATAAGTAGCTGAAGGGATGGGAGCTTAATCGTCTAATTATTATCTGATTTGGTTTAGATAATTTTTCAATACTTAATAAATTGCCTCTTTTTGCTGATTAACCGCTTGGGCAGTAGCTTCACCTTTCGCTCTTTGTCCTCAACGGTGTGTCCGAGGATGCAAGCCTCGGATCTATGATGGCGGGCAATCTGCACCACTTTATCGGCATCTCCTTTATGGCATACCACACAGAAGCCGACTCCCATATTAAATACCTTGAACATCTCCTCATCGTTCAGCTTCCCCAGTGTTTTCATCAGAGGGAAGATCGGTGGAGGTGGGGGGAGATGTTCTATGACATAGCCCACCGGGGCATTCACCCGTATGAGATTGAAAAAGCCATCGCCAGTGATGTTGATGAGAGCTTTTATCCTGAGGTCAGCCTCCAGCATTTCCATCACTTCGGGGACATAGATGCGGGTGGGCTCCAGCAGCTCCTCCCCTACGCTTCTTCTCAGCTCGGCCAGATAGGTATCCACTGCGTAGCCCATCCGGTCGAAAAATACCCGACGAGCCAGGGTCAGGCCATTGCTGTGGATACCGCTGCTCCTAAGCCCTACCACCACATCGCCAGGCTCAATGTCCTGCCCCACTATCACCCTGTCCATAGGGACAAACCCCAGCCCCATCCCCGCCAGGTCGAAGGCGTAATTCCGGCGCTTCCCCTTGAGCATCTCACGCAGCTGAGCCACCTCACCTCCGGGGATGGAGATACCCGCCTGGCGGGCTCCGAGATAGAGCCCCTTGCCAATCTCCTCCAGCAGGCGAGGCTCGGGCTTCTGCACGGCTAAATAGTCGAGCATAGCAATAGGTCTGGCGCCCACGGATATGAGGTCGTTGACATTCATGGCCACGCAGTCTATTCCCACGGTATCGTATTTGTGCATCTGCTGGGCGACCAGAATCTTGGTCCCCACCCCGTCGGTGGTCATCGCCAGCCCCATCTTGCCCCCAACATCTATCACGCTGGCAAAGTAACCGACCTCCACCATCAAGCGTGCTCTCTCACCCGGAAAGCCATAGGTCTTTCTCACCCATCTCAACAAGCCCTTCATCCCCCGCTCTTCCATAGCGGAGTCGACGCCTGCCCCAGCATAGGTCAGCTCTCTTTTCTTTTTCATATTTAGCACCTTTTTAAAAGATAGCGCCCCTTATCAATGTAAGGTAGCTGTTGATAATCTCCTGACCGAAAAGCAGGGAGCCGAGGGCTGCAGAACCGAGGAAAGTCCCGAAGGGGAGGGCTGTTTTCAGGTCGCCGCCTCGCTTGATGATTAAGCTGACACCGACAACGGAGCCGAGCAGAGAGCCGAGGACGATGGTCAGGAGGGTGAGCTTCCACCCCACAAAGGCTCCCACCATGGCCATAAGCTTCACATCCCCCATCCCCATCCCCTCGACCTTTCTTAACCAGTAGTACATAGTGCCTACCAGCAGCAGAAGCCCCCCACCAAGGGCTATCCCCACAAGGGAGTCCCACCACTCAACCCTCGGATTGACAAAGGAAAGGAGAAAGCCCAGTCCAATCCCCGGCAGGGTCAGGTAGTTGGGGAGCAGGCGGTGGCGCAGGTCGATGAAAATAAGCACCAGCAACCCGCTTGCCAGCAGCAGATAGATGAAAAGCTGGGGAGTTAGGCTATATTTGAGGTATAGCAGGGTAAAAAGCGCCCCGTTCAGCCCTTCTACCAGGGGGTAGAGGGGGGAGATGGGATTTTTGCAGAAGCGGCACCTTCCCCGCAGCAACAGGTAGCTGACCAGGGGCAAGTTATCATACCAGCGGATTGGCTGGAGGCACCTGGGACACCGCGAGCGAGGGAAGGCAATGGACTCCTTCTTAGGCAGCCGATAGATACACACGCTTAGAAAGCTTCCAATTATCAATCCATAGAGAAAAAAAATAAATGCCGTCATCCCCTCACTTTCGAGAAAAAGGGAAAGAGAAGCATCTTAATGCCTCAGTCTATACTCCGATGCGGCGCTCACCTTGCCGCTGTTTCGGTCATACTCATAGTTCTTGCCATCGGGGTCAACAGGAATCCCCTTTAGGAAACCTTCCCTCACTAAAGCGGAGAGGGAGGTGGGGAACTTCCCTTTTTTCTCTTTATAATGGTTGATTGCTTTCTGGAGCACCTCCAGGTCGATGGCAATCTTCAGGTCGTAGATATGGTTGTAGCTCACCTCTTTTATCCGCTCATTAGAGGCGGAGTCATAAATATCGAGCCAGAATTTGAGGGAGGCGACCTTATCCCCCTTACGCAGGAACGCCCCAGCTATGAGGCGGTCTACCTCGGGTGGGCAGCCTTCAATTTTGCTCGCCCTCATAAAATAATCGATGGCCTTGGAATAATCCTTCAAATCCATCAGAGCATAGAAGCCGGCATCCAGCGGGAGAATCCATTCATCAGGGTTATTCCTCATCCCCTTCTGCAGCAGCTTGAACGCTCTCTCGTAATCGCTCCCCTCTCGCGCCATAGTGAGAGCACCGATAAGATAAGGGTCGATATAATGCGGGTCGAGGTCGGTTATCATATCATATACATGCTCCAGATAACGAAAACGATGCTCCCCCTCATAGCGGCTGTACCGCTGTATACTCCATAAATAGAGGATGTCAGCGGCGAGATTCTGGTAGCCAAGCGATAGCACTTTGATATATCGCCCTGTGGGGAGGTAAAGGAAGGGGGGACGAGAGAGAGCCTCCCCTCGTGCCCTTTCCAGGGTTAGCTGGAAGAAGAGGGACAGACAGAAAAAGAGGGCTAAGATCAAAAGGATCAGGCTCCGAGTCCGCATCTCAGACGAAATCCCTCCGTTGAAATATGAGGGTTGCCAGCAGGATAATGACCACCGAATAAGATATGCCGTATCCAATAGCAAGGAGGACGGTCTTCCATCCTATGGTGAGCTGGTGCACTACCTCGTTTTTAATATTAAAATTCTCCAGATTAGGCAATAGATAATAGAGCATAAAGCAGAGAGCCTTCCCCCAGAAAGAGGCTATTCTCTCCTTCAGAGCTAACAGGTTCCACGAGAGGTGACCCACCGCATAAATAGCCAGGGTGAAGATAGAACTCAGGATAGGAGTGGTAAAGGTGGAGAAGAAGATGGCAAAAGCAGTGATAATGAACAGCTCGCAGAAGAAAAGACCCATGGCCAGCAGGAGGTGGAGCTCAAACCTTCCCGATTTGAAATAGAGGGTTAGTAGCAGCCCTAAAGTCATAATAAAGTCCATAATTAGTATGGTCAGCAGCAGCCCCGCATACTTACCCAGCAGAAACTGATAGCGACGGATGGGCTTGGAGAGGATATTGTAGATGGTTCTCTTCTCTATTTCCCTCGAAACCAAGGTTATCCCTATGAGAATTGCCATCAACACCCCGAAGAAGGAGATGGCGCTCAGCCCTACATCAATGATTATCTTGGACTCCTCTCCCACCGTAAGAAGACTGGCTATCCTGGAGGTAAATATCATCAGGAGGGCGAAGAAAAGTAGAAGATAAAGGATTCGGTCCCGGATCGCCTCCCGGAAGGTATTCAGGGCGATAGGATAGACCTTCATTCTCTCTCCCCTCCCTTTCGAATCTCGTCGATGAATATGTCCTCCAGGGACTTTTTCTGAGGGTTAACGGATATGACTTTCCCCTTGTGAACCTTTATAAAAGTGAGGGCTCGCTGAATGCCCTCCTCCCCTTCGACCTTGATAAGGGTTCTGTTGGTTTCGTGAGAGATGACCTCAAACTCGGGAACTAATTTGTCGGTGGATATCCCATCCAGGACTATCTCGTGAAAGTCAACCTTCTCCTTGACAAGCTCTCCTATCTTCCCCACGCTAATTATCCTTCCACCTATTATGATGGCCACCCTATCGCAGACCATCTCCACATCGGACAGAATGTGGGAGCTGAAGAAAACCGTCTTGCCCCTCTTCCCCAGGTCGATTATTATATCTCGCACCATCCTCCGCCCGATGGGGTCCAGAGAAGACATTGGCTCATCCAGGATTACCAGCTGGGGGTCGTTTATAAGAGCCTGAGCCAGCCCTATCCGTTGCAGCATGCCCCGAGAGTACTTCCGGAGCTGCATATCGGCATATTCTTGCAGCCCAATCAGCTCCAGAAGGAAAGCTATCCGCTTATGGCGATAGCGGCGGCTGTATCCGAAAAGCTGACTGTAGAAATCGAGAAACTCCCAGCCAGTAAGATGGTGGTAAAAATATGGCTCTTCGGGTAAAAAGCCTACTCGGGCTTTCACCCCCACATTAGTATTTTCCTTACCGAAGATAAAGACCTCGCCCTGGTCAGGGTAAGATAGACCATTTATTATCCGAATGGTGGTGGTCTTACCTGCCCCATTAGGTCCCAAAAAGCCGAAAGCCTCCCCCTGCTGAACCTGGAGGGAGAGATTGTGAAGGACAAGCTGCTTCTTAAGAAAGAAGCCGCTGCGAAAGCTCTTATACAGATTCTTTATCTCTATCGCAGGAATCATCGCTAAAACCTGAAAGAGGTTTTATTCATATCACTAATATAAATAATCTACCTTTTTTCCCTTCTTTGTCAAGAGAATTTCGTAAAAATCAACCTCCACCAAATGGCTTCAGGGAATCCCGCTGGCATACCCCCATAGAAACACCCCAGCCCTGCACCCTTCAGGGAGCAGCTGTGTCCTTTTTACCATACAGAGTATAAAATTTAGGACAGGGAAGAGCGCCTCTTAAAACATCAAGCACCTCAGTATGCCCCTCAGTTCCTATGATACAATAGTTAGGGTTAAGTGCCAAGCTATTATTCTCTGGCATAATTATTGCTTTCCAAATCTGTTAAAGGAGAAAAACTACCATGAAAAAGACGCTTTTAGCCTTATGTCTAATGGTGTTTATTGCCTACCCCCTCCTCGGGGATCAGCCAGATGGAGATTACCGGCTCTATCTGGCCATCATCACCGGAGGGACTTTCTTCAGCTCTCCTGCTTCCGGAGACGGTTACCATATCCTTGGCTTTTCCGATATTGACAGTGCTTACGCCGTAGGATTTCGCCTTGGCTACCACATAGCTCCCCAGTGGGACCTGGAGACAAGCTTCCGTTACAGCCCCACCCACCTGAGGATAAAGAGTACTGTCTCCCCATGGCAACAGAACTTCATCTATCGGGAATGGGTAGACAAGCTCGATGCTTTCAGCTATCACACCAATCTGACCTATTACTTCGTAAAAAAGAGAGTGCAGCCCTTCCTTACTGCCGGAATGGGCGGATTCACTTTTAGCAGAGAGGCAACAAGCCGTACCAACTTTGCCGTCAATCTCGGTGGGGGAGTGAAGTTTCATCCGAAAAAGAGGTTACGGATTAGTTTCGACATCAAGGACCTGATAATTTTCAATCAGTATCTCTTTGAACAGACGCGGAACAATCTCAGCCTCACCCTGGCGGCGGAGTTCCTCTTTTAGCTTTTAAGGGAAGGCGAAGGTCAGAGCGGTCAATGAGCTGGCGATAGAGAGAGTACCTCCTGTCTACTGACCATTAAGGAGTAGTCATATTTGCCCACCTCTTGAGAGCCCCTCTCTCACATCTGACGGGCTGCTCCGGGGTGCGGGAGGAGGTATATTACCTTCTCTGGCATCGCCTTCGGATTACGGGGAGGAACCAGGGAGCCTTTCTCACCTTCGCTGACTACCTATGCATTTCCATCGACCCTGGTGGCCACCACCGGCTTCCTCATAGCGTGAGCCATAGGGAGCACCGTGGGCATCTCCTTCCACAGGGAGGTGAGCACCACCATTTTCCCCTTCTTTGTCAAGAGAATTTCGTAACAATCAAATCCCACAAAATGGCTTCAGGGAATCCCGCTGGCATACCCCCATAGAAACACCCCAGCCCTGCACCCTTCAGGGAGCAGCTATGTCCTTTTTGCCAGACAGAGTATAAAATTTAGGACAATGA
>NJBL01000028.1 GCA_005223145.1 bacterium (candidate division B38) B3_B38
GAAAAAAGAGTCATAAGAATAGGGGATTTTATTTTACAAGCCATTTCAGAAAAATACAGGCTTACAGAAACAAGAATTTCATTATGTGGATGAACTTGAGGAAGTACTTAACGGATAAGGCACTAAGATACGGCAAAGACAAATGGGCACACCTGAAAGAACTCGTTGATTATGCAGGGAAAAAGAACGTCGGCATTATCGTCTGGAAAAGATGGGCCAGCGGTGCTACTGAAAAGGTAAAAATGACAGGTATAAGGACCCGTGAGAAAAGACTGGATTTCTTCAAAAAATGCAGCCGGGCCGGGGTAGTAGGCGTCAAGATTGATTTTATGGATTCGGAGTCAAAAGAGATTATTGATTTTTATACCAATACGCTTAAAGATGCTGCGGATTTCAAGCTGATGATAAATTTCCACGGCGCCAACAAACCCACCGGCGAGTCACGCACCTGGCCCAATGAGATAACCCGTGAAGGTGTCCGGGGTCTGGAGTACAACAAGTGGGACACTCTGCCGCCGCACCACTATGCGTCACTGCCCTTCACCCGTTATCTGGCCGGCCACGGTGACTTTACACCCTGCACGTTTGACCCCGATAAACTAAAGGGCACAACCTTTACCCTGCAGCTGGCTACAGCCATTGTTTACACCTCACCGCTGAAGCATTGGGCCGACAAGCCGAACTTATATCTCAACAGCCCCGCGGTGGATATTATCCGGGCAATCCCGTCTGTGTGGGATGAAACTCGTGTCCTTGCAGGCAGCAAAATCGGAGACATGGCCGCCTTCGCACGACGCAGGGACAACTCCTGGTTTGTCGGTATCATCAACGGCGGCAAAAAGCGACAGTACAAACTTGATTTATCTTTTCTTGGTAAAGGCAATTATCACGCCGTCTTTGTCCGCGACCGGATGGACGACCCTGCGGCAATGATTGTCGAAAAGGACGCCGTCAACCACAAACAGAATTTGACCATCGAGATGCGCTCCGGCGGTGGTTTTGTAGCATATTTATCCAAAGAAAAACTTGCTGTAAAATAATACTCTTGGCTGTGTGCCATGACTGTATATATTTTTTGAACTAAAGTTGCAGATAATTTATAAGGAGGTTTTGTTATGGATAGAAGGACTTTTTTAGCTACAGCTATGGCGGCGGGAGCAACGGCGATTTCAACAACTACTAAAGGACGAGCAGCCTCGTCACCGGGCAAAAAATTCAAAATGAAATATGCCCCTCATTTTGGGATGTTTAAACATCACGCCGGCAAAGACCTTATCGACCAGCTCAAATTTATGGCTGATGCAGGTTTCACCGCGATGGAAGACAACTCAATGATGAGACGGCCAAAAGAACTGCAGGAAAAAATCGCGCGCCAAATGAGTCGTCTGGATATGACTATGGGCGTCTTCGTTGGTTTTGGTATGGGCAGGTTCGGGGAGAAAAACTTTGTTACCAATGACAAGGAAATGCGCCGCCAGATGGTTGGAGAAATGAAAAAAGCGGTGGAAGTGGCCAAGCGGGTCAATGCAAAATGGTGTACAGTGGTTCCGTGCGCGTATGACCCCGGTCTGGAATGGGACTACCAGACAACCAATGCTATCGAGAACCTCAAATACTGTGCCGAGGTCTGTGAACCATCGGGATTAGTGATGGTGCTCGAGCCGCTCAATCCCTACCGCGATCACCCCGGCCTCTTCCGCTATGCAAGGCGATAAAGGGAGATGTGGGAACATGGACAGAAGGAGCAGGCTGAGCCCCTGGCAGAGGCTCTGAATCCCAATCTATGGTTTTAACTGTGCCCTTCTTAAAAACTTCTGTCAGCTTTTCCCTGAGAGTCTTCTCCAAGGAATCTTTTTCAGCATCACTTTTGACGCTAGCAAAACACCGCTCTACATACTGTTTGAGATCTGGAGGCCACTCGGCACCAGGGGACTCATCCCCTTCTGCATCTGCGTCTTGCGTGCCTGCCGGCTTTGATTTTCCAGCCTCTTGTCCTCCACCACTACTGGACTGATCTACTTTACCTTTCTCCTGCTGCTGCGGTTGACATATGTATGGCCCGGGGGATACCGACTATCGCCTACACCTATTCAGAGCCGGTGATATTCTATGAATACATGTATGATACAGCCATGGAAGGGCATGACCACGGAATTCGATCCGTGATGATTACCAACGGCTACATCATGGAACAACCCATGATTGACCTCTGCCAGCAGTTGACCGCGGTCAAGGTCGACCTTAAAGCCTTCACTGAGAAGTTCTACCGGGAGTCTTGCAGCGGAGAGCTGAAGCCAGTGCTCGATATTCTGGTAACCCTGAAGAAGATGGGCATCTGGCTGGAGATAGTGGTGTTAATAGTGCCCACCCTGAATGACAGCCCTGAGGAGATAGACCAGATGACCCGCTGGATAGGGGAGAATTTGGGGCGGGAGGTTCCGGTTCATTTCACCCGCTATCATCCGACCTATAAAATAAAGAACATCCCCCCCACCCCGGTAAAGACCCTGGAGAAGGCACGGGATATAGCCCTCAAGAATGGTCTCCATTATGTCTATGTGGGAAATGTCCCCAACCATCCGGCAGAGAACACCTACTGTGCTTCCTGTGAGAAGGTGGTCATCAAGCGGGTTGGCTACCGTATTATAGAGGTCAACCTCAACGAGGGAAAGTGTAAGTTTTGCCAGAACCCCATACCAGGGATATGGAAAGACCCTCTTGCCTGATGCCAATCGGGCGACCGTTCTCGTCAACATCGGTCTTTAAAAAGCACGGCTCATCCGCCTCCAATCCTTATCCGAATGATAAGCAGAGAGGGGGGATATTTAATGGGGTCTCTTTAGGGACTCGAGGTTATCCTTTAAGGGGATAGATAGTGCTCTGAAGTTTTGCATAGAATGGGGAAGATGTATGAGTTTGCAATAAAAAAGAGCTATTTAATAAGTTTTAATCGTCGCAAATCACCCTCTGTCCAGCCTATATCGTTAAGCAATGCTTTTAATAAGCCAGGACCGTAAGAACTTTTAGGATGATAGTGAATGGTAACGCGTCTTCCATCTGGATGTCGATAAACCTGCACAGCGCTGCTGGTCTCGTCTTGTATCCGTCCGTCTTTCTTCAAGGCTTGAATTAATTTAACGGGAGTTATATTTTTGAGTTGGCTCCAAACATGTTTGGGGAATTTCATGCCGCTTCTATTATTAGATTATCTATATATTTGTATGAGCGCTTGCTGAATCTACAAATTCGCTTTAAAATCGGTCTTTTTCCCTTAACTATGCCAACAGGGATTGGGTCGCCATGTTTAATTAGAGAATTTAAGTAAGCAACAGCTGCATCTTTGGCATTTTGCAAAGCTTCTTCCTCTGTATTTCCGGGAACATGCAATCCTTTAAGCGCAGGGCTGTAAGCATGAAATCCACCATTGTCCGGCTTAATAATTATAGGAACAGAGAAAGAGATTTTTGCTCTTGGTGTAGGCATTTCAGTTATTCCCCTTCTTTTAGCTTCTTGTATATAACATTGCTCAACTTGACATATATGTCAAGGATTATTCTTGTTATATGCGCTTATATCTCATACATCTCGATTTTCATTCCAAATTAGTGACTAACGAACTTAGGTTTTTTATCAGGTTTTTTAGGTGCTAATTGAATTTCTTCAATCCCTTCGAGGAAGAGTTCAACGTCCCCATTGTCATTCCAGTCAATGCCTACAACATCTTTTTTTCCAACTACTACAAACTTGTTCTTCCCGAAGATTTTTAATTTTCTAATTAGCTCTTTTACAGTCATTGGTCTCCTTTCTTTACCCTCCCTACCACCCATTTGTTAAGAGGTTGGCTTGTCGATAAGTCTCAAGCCAAGGCTTTATCGGCATCAACTGACATCACCTCCTCTTCCACTTAATAACTACACCAGAAATATGTTTGGACTGTATTGGCATAACAAGGTTCGGATTAACCTTTTGAATAGCTACAAGAGAACGACCTTTTGAAATTATTACCGCATCCCCACCAATCTTTGCTGCTTCTTCTTTTAATCGCCCTTCAATTCTACTCCAGGATGCCGCTGCTGCTCCATTTACTTCTACTTCACCAATAACTTCAAATGGAATGGACGGAGTAAATTGAAACACTTGAACAGTCTCTGGTCGAGTTGATGGATAAAGTATATTTGGATAAGGAGTAATCTTTGAACTAATACAGCCAGTTATAAACAAGGACAGAACCATTAAAAGGTAAAGATATTTCCTCATTGCCTCCTGCTTTCAAAAGTGTTTATATTATAGCAAAAACCCGAAAAGATGTCAAGACTTATTAAAATTTCTTTTCCAAATTTTTCAAATACCTTCTTACAGTATTCTCGTGGCATCCAGCTTTTCGGGCAATCTCCGCTATAGTATACTGCTTAAACCACTCCGCAGCCACATTGTCCAGCTTCTTTTTCTGAGGTCGAGGTCCTCCCCACTTAAAATTAATCCTCATAGCTCTCATCTTTGTCCACAAAGAGGTGCGACTTATCCCCAAAAACTTGGCTGCTTTGTAGAGGTTGCCAATTTTTTTGTAAACTGATATGAGCATATTCGAAACTGAGGGATAGTGGTGCTGAAACCGCAGGCGTTCCCAGTTAATCATCTTTTAACTCTTTTTTAAGTGAATCCAAAAGTGTACAGAGATAGGCACTATCAGAGGAAAATCCCCATACAGCTTTTAATCTCTGTTAAAAGGATTTTAAGGGGAGGTTAATATTTATCACTTCGTGACGATGTTGATTTTTGAGCGTTAAATATCTTTACATTAGATAAATTTTAGTTTAGTATCTTCTAAAATCGCTTGTGAAAAAATGATGGCTAAATACAAAATTAGATCGTATTTCAGCTAAAATTAACCTAACTTGCAGCATGAAGAAGCCCCGATATGTATCTTGATTACTTTTTCAGGAGGAAAACAGATGGCAACAATAATAGGCTTGGTCGGCTCGCCCCGCGATGGGAACACCAAAGCCCTGGTCGTAGCAGCCCTCAGCGAGGCAGAGGCAGCGGGGTTGACCACAGAGTTGGTTCATCTGGGCAGGATGAGCATCGCCCCGTGCAAAGCCTGCGACAGGTGCCAGAAAGAAGACAGGTGCGTGGAGGAGGATGACTTTCAGAAAGTGGCAGCAAAGTTAGATGGCGCGCAGGGGGTGGTGATTGGCTCACCGGTTTATTTCGGAGGAGTTTCCGCTCAGCTGAAAGCCTTCATGGACCGCACCCGCTACATCAGGAGGAAGGAGCTGCTTAAGGATGTGGTCGGCGGGGCCATCGCCGTAGGTGCCGCCAGAAACGGGGGGCAGGAGACCACCATCCAGCAGATACACAACTTCTTCTTCATTCAGGGAATGATTGTGGTCAGTGACGAGGCGACTTTGCATTATGGAGGTACCGGTTGCGCCAAGAAAAAGGGGGAGGTGGAGCGAGACAAGGAAGGACTGGAGACCTCCCGCAATCTGGGGAGGCATGTCGCCTCGGTGGTGAAAAAGCTTAGCGGCTGAACCTTACGAGCTTCCTTATAATAGGCTGCGATAAGAAGTTTACCCCCTTTTTCATCTCGCTCGGCGATAGCCGGTTCCCAGAAATGCCAGGCTGACCACCTTGGTGGCTACCAGGAGGAGGCAGGTCACTTTTACTCCCAGCAGAGGGACAAAGATGACCCCGGTCAGCAGTGCTCCGGCGCAGGCTCCCAGGTGGTCGGCGCTGTCGAGGATGCCGGCGGTATAGCCCACCAACCTGGAGTCTTTCAGATGCAGCCTGGCTGCCAGAGGAAACTCGCATCCGGTGAGGGCGCCTACTGCCAATAACAACAGCATAAATGAGTACTGCGAGGGAGGGCTTCCCCCATGTCCCCGCATAAATAGGCCTACCACCCAGGGGAGGCTGAGGCAGAACAGCCCGATAACGGCTTCCAGGCCAAAGAGCACACCCCTCCAGGGGATTTCCCACCGGGTTTCTTTTAACAGCAAGCTGTTCATCCCCCAGCTTCCTAGAGCCAGCCCGAACATAAATACCGCCACAATCAGACCCACCTGCTGGTAGATGTATCCGTAGATATTCTGAAAGACGAACAGCAGGAGAATCTCCACCGCCATGGCGATAAAGCCGGTAGAGGCGATGGCGAAGATCACATTTCTCCTACGGTAGCTCTCCAGCTTTCCTTTATGAGCGAAGTGGTAGACCATCCTGAGCAGGGCAAAAAGGAGCAAGGGGGATATCATCCACCATATATTGAGCTCATTCAGCCGGGTAAGAAGTCGAGCCAGCCCCTCCCCCGAGAGCCGAGCCCAGATGATCAAATTGAAGAAGTAGGTCACCGGCTGCTGGTCGGTGTTTACCAGCAACCCCTTCGCCTGACTGAGGGTGGACTCAATGAACTCCACCCGCTCGGGGCTCAGGAGATATTCAAAGTTATACTGGGAGAAATAATCTGTTTGTATGTTGCGAGAGAGGTATCTGCGGGCTAACAGGTCAGTATCGGCGGTGATGGATGCGGCAGGGTCCCCGCAGAAGAAGAAATTCTCCTGTCCCGGGGTGACCAGCACATGGCGGAAGACCTGGTGCAGCGTGCGGTAGAGGGAGCCTAAGTAGGAACCCACTTCACCCCCCAGATAGCTCTCAGCCGAGGTGATCCGGGTGACCAGAATCCCCTCGGGATTCAGCCTGCTCTTCGCCTCCCGGAAAAATTCAAGTGTGTAGAATCGGTTCAGCATGGCGGTGGAGGGGTCGGGGAGGTTGAGGATGATAAGGTCGTACTTCTGGGAGGTGGTCTTGATGAACTGTCTCCCATCAACATAATAGACCTTAACCCTAAAATCATTGAGCATCGCTTTATCTTCCGCCGGGAGATATTCGAGCACCGAGGTTATCAGCTGCGGGTCGAGCTGGACATAGCTGAGATGTTCGACCGGATGCTTCATTATCTCCTTGAGCAGCCCTCCAATTCCCCCGCCGATAAGCAGCACCCGCCGCGGATGGGGATGCTGGGTGAGGATGAAGTGGGCTAAATTGGCATAATTATACTCATCGGGAAACGAGGAGATGTACTGACCGTTGCCAAAGAGGCTATACTGTCCCTCCTTTATCCCCAGGGTGATGTTCTCATACCTGGAATCTACCGACTTCACCAGCTCCACCTCCCTGCTGAGGCTCTGCCATCTTTTCTCAATGGTGAAGCTGTTGATACGCTCGCTAATCTGAGGAGCTAAGGAGACCACCCACAGGATGATAAGAAGGGAAGCCAGGTAGGGGAAGGGGTTCCTCAGCGGGCGCGCCCTGCTGAGGAGGTAGAGCACCAGAGCATTGCTCAGCAGAGCTATACCCCCTGCCGGTATAAGCTGAAAAGGGGTGAGGTGGGTGACCAGGTAAAAGGTGAATAACGCCCCACCTATCAGGCTTCCCATCGACTCCAGCAGATAGACCCAACCAATTTTCACCGCCCCCTCTTCCCGGTGGCGGGTGAAGACCTTGCAGGCATAAGGGAAGAGAAGCCCAATGAGAAGTGTGAAGGGGAGGATGATGCCCACCATAGCCCCTCCCATCAGCAGAAAGGGGATGTACTCGCCGGGTGGGACCTTCAGAATGCTCCGTATGGTGCGGATGAGGTATACCTGACAGGGGAAGACCACCACCAGAAGGAGGTGAAGGTAGAGGTAGACCATCAAAGGATTGGTAGTTTTATCTACCAGCCTGCCCCCCAGCCAGGCGCCGAGGGTGATCCCCAGCAGCCAGCCGGCCATGATAACCCCCACCGAGAGCTCATTGCCGAACAGCACCGACAGAAACTCACGAATGAGGGTCACCTGAACGATAATAGAGAATCCCCCCAGCAGAAAGAAGGAGAGCATCAGGGGGAGGATGCTCCCCCGGCTGGTGGCTACAAAGGATTTTTGCTCCATTTTCCCTGGAAAGTCTCCTCTAATGCCGATGTTCACTAAAAATTATAGCACGGATAGGGGGGAAGACAACTTCTAATTGCCTTAACTACCTCTTGCTATGCTGCGTTATCCCGCTGCTCCTCCTTAGGATGATTGACAAATGTGCCCCAATATTATAGACTTTATTAGCTTATATGGATTTTTGGTAATCATTTGTAAGGGGGTCATCGAGCTTACCATGCTGGAGTTGGCTTTTATCAGAGAGAACACGGATTTGGTGAAAAAGAAGGTTGCCGAGAGGGGCTACGGGGTTGACCTCGAAGAACTCATGAAGCTTGACGCCCAGCGCAGGCAGCTTATAGCGGAGTCCGACCAGTGGAAGCACGAGCGAAAAATCACCTCGGAGAAAATCGGCTCCATGCTTAAAGAAAAGAGGGATGTCGCTCAGCTCACCGAAATGGTGAAGAAGCTCTCTGCCAGCATCAAGGAACACGACACCCGCATACGGGAGCTGGAGGAGAGGTTGCAGCAGATGATGCTGGAGATTCCCAATCTACAGCACGATTCGGTCCCCGTGGGAGAGAAGGAGGGGGACAATGTAGAGGTGCGGATGTTTGGGGAGAAGCGGAAATTTAGCTTCCAGCCCAAGTCCCATGTTGAGCTGGGAGAGGCGTTGGGGATACTCGATTTCAACCGGGCTTCCAAAATCGCCGGCGCCCGCTTTGCGCTTTACACCGGTCTCGGTGCCCGGCTGGAGCGGGCGTTGATAAACTTCATGCTCGACCTCCATATAAAGGAGCACGGCTACACCGAGGTTATCCCACCCTTTATGACCAATGCTCGCAGCCTGGTCGGCACCGGGAATCTTCCCAAGTTCGCCGAAGACCTGTTTAAGGTGGAGAACTGGGACCTCTATCTCATCCCCACCGCCGAGGTCCCCGTAACCAACATCTTCCAGGACGAGGTCCTCGATGCCGAGGAGCTTCCCATCTCTTTTGTCGCCTACACCCCCTGTTTTCGCAGCGAGGCGGGCTCTTACGGGAAGGATACCAGGGGGCTGATTCGTCAGCACCAGTTCAACAAAATAGAGCTGGTCAGGTTTACCGCGCCCGAAGATTCCTATCAGCAACTGGAGAAACTGACCCGCGATGCCGAGCAGGTGCTGAAGCACCTGGGACTCCACTATCGCGTGGTAAACCTCTGCACCGCTGACCTGGGGTTCTCTGCTGCCAAGACCTATGACCTGGAGGTGTGGATACCCAGCCAGGATGCTTACCGGGAGATATCTTCCTGCTCCAATTTCACCGACTTCCAGGCCCGGCGCGCCAACATCCGCTGCCGCAAGAAGGAAGGGGGCAAGCTCCGCTATGTTCACACCCTTAACGGCTCCGGTCTGGCGGTGGGTCGCACCGTGGTCGCCCTGATGGAACAACTGCAGCAGGAAGATGGCTCCATCCCCATTCCCGAGTCCCTCCAGCCCTATATGGATGGGGTGGAGAGAATACCTCCTCAATAAATCAAGCCATAAATAGCTCTGCTGGTGACAGGAGAGTGCTCACCCCGCAGCCAGTGACCAGGCCCAGACCCCTGACTCTCATCAGAACAGCTTGACATTACGGAGGAGCGAATTTATATTGATAGAGAAGGAATTCTCAAAGGAGTTAAGGATACCATCATCTGAGGAAGAAAAGGGAGATGTACAACACTCTGAAAACAACGGTTTTGCTGGCGGCACTGACCGCTTTGATCATCCTTATCGGAAGATATTTTGGCGGACAGCAGGGGATGATAATCTCCTTTGTGCTGGCGATAGTGATGAATTTCAGCAGTTACTGGTTTTCCGATAAGATAGTCCTCGCCATGTACCGTGCCCAGCCTCTTGAACCTCACCAGGCACCCCGGCTCTTCTCCACGGTAGAGCGCCTGACTCAGCAAGCCGGGCTTCCCATGCCCAGGCTTTATATCCTCCCGCACGATTCCCCCAACGCCTTTGCTACCGGGAGAAACCCTCGTCACGCCGCTGTCGCCGTGACCCAGGGTTTGCTCCGCATGCTGGACGAAAGAGAGCTGGAGGGGGTGTTAGCCCATGAGATTTCTCATATTAAGGACCGGGACATTCTCATCGGCTCCATTGCCGCCACCCTTGCCGGGGCTATCATGCTGCTGGCAACTATGGCCAGGTGGGGTGCTATTTTTGGGGGATTTGGCGGTGATGACGACGAGGGTGGTATTCTTGGGCTGCTGCTGGTGGCTTTTCTGGCTCCTATCGCCGCCCTGCTGATTCAACTGGCCATCTCTCGCTCCCGGGAGTATATGGCGGATGCTGAGGCAGCCAAGATTGCCGGCAACCCTTACGGTCTGGCAGATGCCCTGCGAAAGCTGAGCCATGCCTCCCGAAGGGTTCCTCTGAAAGCCAGCCCGCCAACCTCTCATCTGTTCATTGTCCGACCCCTCTCCGGCAGGGGCATGGCCAACCTCTTCAGCACCCATCCACCCATCGAGGAGCGCATAAAAAGACTCACCGGGATAGGCTAAAAGCTGAATCGCTCACCAGGGATAGACAATAGGGGGAGACCATTTTTCAGCGGGTTACCATAAATTGCCCTCTTTTTTTCACTTCTTCCCTTACTGGCTCTTAGAATTTTCTTGACATAGATAGGGGTGTTTGGTATATCTTAGTGGCAAAAAGGGATTCGTATTTTAAAGGCTGATTTGGGAGAGTAAAATCAAGTGTCGGATAATTTTTTAAAAAAGGAGGCTAAGTCGATGTCATATAAAAGGTTGATGTTATTAGTCGTTATGATGGGCTTACTGATGGGGGGACTGATGGTTCTCTCAACGGATAGCGCCTCATGTAAGTCTTCTGCCGCGGTGCAGGGGGAGAGGCTGGAGGAGCCCATTGCTGTCCTGGAGACCTCTATGGGAGTAATCAAGATTAAGCTCTTTGCCCCTAAGACTCCCCAAACGGTGGGCAATTTCATCAAACTGGCCAATGAGGGATTCTACGACGGGACAACCTTCCATCGGGTGATTCCCGACTTCGTCATCCAGGGAGGCGACCCCAACAGCAAGGATGATGACCCTGATAACGATGGTATGGGTGGACCCGGCTACACCTTCGCCGATGAGTTTCATCCTGAGCTTTTTCATAATAAAGAGGGAATTCTCTCTATGGCTAACTCAGGTCCCGATACTAATGGGAGCCAGTTCTTCATCACCCTTAAGCCTCTGCAGTACCTCGATAACAGGCATACCGTCTTTGGCGAGGTAACAGAGGGGATGGATGTG
This sequence comes from bacterium (candidate division B38) B3_B38, assembly GCA_005223145.1. GTDB lineage: Bacteria > Acidobacteriota > B3-B38 > Guanabaribacteriales > B3-B38 > Guanabaribacterium. The sequence continues at coordinate 11,196 of NJBL01000028.1, forward strand.
GTGAAGAAAATCTCTCTGGTAGATAGGGACGAGCGAGACCGCCCGATAACCAATGTAGTCGTCAACAAAGTGGCCATTATAGAGTATAAGGAATAATGAGGAGGTTTAAGAACCACTATGATTAGTGGCAGAGCAAAAAGAAGGAACCCCTTTTGGGGTGCGGGTCTGATCCTTCTGCTGGCGCTCATTCTCCCCTTGTCTGTCAGCTCGCTCTGCATCGGTCAGGCTAAGGAGGTCAACCTCCTCCAGAGCCAGATCGAGAAGGTTATCCATCGGGTGGATGGGGTAGTCGGGGTGGCTATCAAGCATCTGGAGTCAGGGGAGGAGGTGAAGATAAACGGAGATACGCTCTTCCCCATGGCCAGCACCTTTAAGGTCCCCATAATGGTGGAGGTATTTCACCAGATTAATGAGGGGAAGTTCGGATTAGATGATGAAGCGGAGATGACCGAAACCGACCTGCACCTCGGCAGCGGTATGCTCTCATCTCTGCAGGCCCCCGGCATAAAGCTCTCCATCCGCAATTTCATAACCCTTATGATGATAATAAGTGATAACTCAGCCGCTGATTTCCTCCTGCAAAAGGTCGGCGTTGACAATGTCAACCACCGGATGGAGGCTCTGGGTCTGACGGATATTCACATAGACCGCACCTGCCACCAGCTCATCATGGACTACTTCGGAATGGATTACCAGAAATATAAGGATTACACCCTGAAGGATTTGAGAGAGCTGTTAAGGAGCTACGACTACGAAAGCCCCGCAGCTGATGAAGCCCGTGCTCTGTTCAACCGGGAGGCGAAGGATGTCTGCAGCCCGGCTGATATGAATAGCCTACTGGAGAAGATTTTCAAGGCTGAGATGCTCGACCGCGAAACCTGCGACCTCATGCTCCAGATTATGCTCCGGTGCCAGACCGGTGAGAAGAGACTGCGGGGTATACTTCCACGGGGGACCAGGGTCGCTCATAAAACCGGCACCATCGTTACCACAGTAAACGATTGCGGCATCATCTACCTGCCGGACAACCGCGGGCATATCGTCATTACCGTTTTTTCCAAGGAGGTGGAGGACGAAACAGCGGATATGGAAAAGGTAATTGCCGAGGTAGCACGGTTTGCGTTTGATTATTTCTATTTTCACGGGGATTGAAAAAATGAAAGAGGAGGAAGTGAGCAGGCTTTCTCGCAGGCGCTTTCTGCACACTATTGCTGGAGGGGTAATGGGAGTCTCGCTTTTAGGAGTATCCGCCCCTTCCCTCGGCAGCCGATTCCAGGAGAAGGAAAAGGAAGAAAAAGGGAAGCTGGCGGATGAGCTGGAGGCTAATTTTACCCAACGGGGTTTCAGCTGTGCCGAGTCTATCTTTCGCGCGGCGGTTACCACCTATGGCGAATCTGAGGAGCTGGTCCGCCTGGCAACACCCTTCAGCGGGGGTATGGGACAGCGGGACCTCTGCGGATTTCTCAGCGGGGGAGTCCTTGCCATAGGGATGCTGTTCGGGAGAACCAAACCGGATGAGAATGAAAAAAAGGGGAAGTGCATTTCCTTGGCTTCGGAGTATTATAAATGGTGGAATAGCAACTTTCCGCTCCACTGCGCTGATATAAGAAAATTCGGTGGGAAGGAACAGTGCACCCAGAATGGGCGCAAAGCCGCTCGCTATTTGGAAGGACTCATAGAAAGAGAATTGGAGGGATAATTTATCCATAATAAGCCCCGCCTATCGCCTGAGGAGGAGTGTAAGATAAGCCTCAGGCTGTAAAGGGGGCTGTTTGATAACAAGGAGGTAGTTTGATGAAGTTCAGAATTGTTCTTTGTGTATTAATAGTTGGCGTATGTCTCCTCAGCCTGGCAAAGGGGATGGAGGCTCGTAACGATGAAAAGAGGGTAGCCATTATCTACGGCTCCCGCTACGGCAGTACCGCCCAGACTGCCGAATGGATTGCCGAGGGGATGCAGGGAGTGCCCAAGGTGATGTCCGCCAAGGATGTTGGTGACCTGAGCTACTACGATTTAATTATCCTCGGCTCGGGTATTTACAGCGGGCAGCTTCAAGAGGATATGCTCGCTTTCCTGGCAGAGAGAAAAGATGAGGTAAAGAACAAAATAGTCGCTCTCTTTGTGGTGTGTGGTGCCTCAGGCCCTTCTGCCGAGCGATATCTGGAAATGTTTGCTGCCGAATGCGGCGGGATCACACCTATCCTGAAGAGGGATTTTCGTGGCTGGCTCAAGAAGGAACTCCTCTCACCCGAAGATTACCAGCTTATGGAGAATCTTTACAAGAGAAGAAATCAACCATTTGAAAATTACGACAATACCGACAAGACCAAGTGTGTCGAGTTCGGCAAAGAGATTTGGGAAGCGATTAAGGACGCTCCCCAGTAAAGTAGTTTCCTGGCTTTTTAAGGGAATTTAGCGGTGTTGAGGAAACCAATTGCAGTACTCGGCGGCGGCAACGGCGGGCACACCATGGCTGCCGACCTGACCCTGGCTGGTTATGAGGTCCATTTCTACGAACACCACAGCTTTCAGGCTTCCTTTGCCGCTATTATAAAGCGGGGCGATGTGGAGCTACAGGGTATCGGTCGGAGAGGGATTGCCCGCATTAAGCTCATCACCACCGACATCGACAAAGCCCTGAAGGGGGTGGGTCTTATAAATGTGGTCGTGCCGGCTTTTGCTCATGAGCTCTTCTTCCACCAGATGCTCCCCCATCTGCGGGATGGGCAGACCGTGGTCATCTGGGCAGGGGATTTCGGCTCCCTGCGACTGGCTAATCTTATGAAGGAGAAAGGGATTGATAAGAAAGTCACTGTGGTGGAAACCAATACCCTCCCCTACGGGACAAGGCTGCAGGAGCCAGGGGTGGTGGATTGCTTGCTGCTCGCTCCTCAGGTGCTCTTCTCTGCCCTGCCCTCGGTCCATAATCAGGACCTCATCGAGCCTCTTCACCAGTTATTCCCCGCTGTGGAAGCCGGGAAGAATGTAATTATGATTGGTCTCAGCAACCCTAACCCCATAGTCCACCCCCCGGGTTCGGTGCTCAGTACCGCTCGTATAGAGTATACCGGTGGTGATTTTTATATGTATCGCGAGGGGATTACCGCCGCCGTTGCCCGGGTAATTCGACAGCTCTATGAGGAGACCGCCGCTCTGGGGAGAGCCCTGGGGCTTGAAGTCCTCCAATATGAGGAGAGGGATTTTCGCACCACGGCTTCCATTATGGGAGTGGCTTTCCAGGCTCCCTTTGATACCCTGGGAATCATCGCCAGTATCAAGGGTCCCAAGTCGTTGAAAGACCGGTATCTCAAGGAGGATTTACCTTTTGGGTTGGTTCCCATGTCCGAGCTGGGGAAAAAGCTGGAGGTTCCCACACCAGTGATAGACGCTATCGTCAATCTCGGCTCGATTATCTGTGAGGAGGACTTCTGGACCACCGGGCGCAAGCTGAAGGATTTGGGGCTGGCGGAGATCAGCAAAGAGGAGATTATCCGTTACATAGAACAGGGATGATATTGAAACAGAGGGTAAAACCGTATGCCTGCTGATAAGGTGATAGCACGCAAAAGAACTTTATGCTTTTGTCCCAGGGTGTCGCTTTACCTTCTCCTGTGGCTGACGATATTCTTCCTTTGCTCCGGGAGTTTCCTTTTTTCCGATACCCTGGTATTTGTTAAGGAGACCGTTCTCCGGCAAAGTCCCTCGGCTGAGTCGGAGGAGATAGCAGTAGCGGTCAAAGGGAGCTTCTACGAACTCATCGATGAAACAGAGGATGAGGTGGGGAACATCTGGTATCGGGTCAGATACCCGCAGACCACCCCTGAAGGGACAGTGATGGTAGAGGCTTATTGCTCCGGGGAGGGGCTGGTCAGGAGCAATAAGTCCATGGAATGGCTTCAAAAATATACCCTCAGACTAAAGGGTAAAAATTGGACTGACTGGTCAGTGGAGGCTCTGGAAAAAGTTCTCCACGGCAAAATAGGGGTAGGTTTCACCACTTACCAGGTCTTGTTAGCTCTGGGGGAACCTCTCAGGCTCGAAAAGGATATTCCGGGGATTGAGGAGCAGTGGGTTTATGAGCTAAGCTATGTGAACTTTGAAGAGGGGTTAGTCACCTCCCAGACCCTCAGGCAGCCGGTCACCCTCCCCGAAGTGGAGGTTCCTCCGAAGGAAGAAGTGGAAGAGAAGCCCCCTCCCGAGGTCAAGCCACCCGAAGAGAAGCTGCCCCCTGCGCCCATCATTCGGACAAGGTATGGGAGCTTAACCCTGGGGGGTATCCTTCAGTTCTGGGGTTGGGGGAAAATGCCCGCTGCCGAGGAGACCGAATTTGAGTTTACCTTTAAAAGGGCCAGAATCCTCCTCTGGGGGGATATCGGCACCAGCAAGATAGGTTACTTCCTTCGCTTTGAGGGGCGGGAGAACCCGTTTCTGTTGGATGCTAAGTTGCGGCTCTTTTATATTCCCAGGACCGAGATAGCCATAGGGCGCTTCTTGCCCGATTTTTCCCTCTATATGCCGCTGCTGGTGTCCCAACTGGACACCGTCAACTACCCTCTGGTGATTCAAAGATATGGAATGTGGCATCAACTTGGTATCCAATCCACAACCACCACCAGCTTCCTTGACTTTACCATGGGACTATTCAATGGCCCCCCCAACAGATTCAAGGATGATAACAGTCAGAAGGATTACCTCTTCAAGGTAAACCTCAAGCCTGTCAGGGGATTGCAGTGTGCTCTGTATAGATGGGTGGGAAACCCTCTTCTTAATTCTGATGAATGGACCTTTGCCAACCGCGATGGGATAAACCTTCAGCTCTCAGTCTCCCGTCTCACCGTTAAGGCTGAGCTGATACGGGGCTTTAGGGAAAAGCTCGACCTCGAGGGTGAGGTGTTATCTGCAGAGGGGGTTGGCGGGTATGCCAATGTGGTCTGTCAGTTGCACGAAAGAGCGGAGGTGGTGTTCCGATACGACTTCTTCGATCCCAACAGAGCTTTTAGCGACAATGAACTCTATTGGATAACGCCGGGGTTGAATCTCCACCTTCACCCCGATGCGGCTATCGTCTCGGTTAACTATGTGATGAAGAGGGAAAAGCCCACCGAGATAAATAACGACCTCCTCATTGTCCAATTGCAAATATCCTTTTAATAAGGGTAATTCAGGAGGGGTCTATGGAGAAGAAAATCGGAGAAGTCACCATAGAGCTCTATCAAGGGGACATCACCGAGCTTGAGGTCGATGCCATCGTCAACGCTGCCAATAACCATCTCTGGATGGGAGCCGGGGTGGCGGGCGCTATCAAGCGCAAGGGGGGCAAGATAATCGAGGACGAGGCGGTGGCTCAGGGTCCCATCCCCATCGGCGAGGCGGTGCTGACCACTGCAGGAAAGCTCCCCGCAAAATATGTCATCCACGCCGCAGGTATGGGACGCGACCTGCGAACCGATGCTCATAAGGTGCAGGAGAGCACCAAAAATAGCCTCCTCCGGGCTGAGGAAAAGAAGCTGAGCTCCATCGCCTTTCCCGCTATCGGCACCGGGGTAGGAGGTCTCTCTTACCACGAATGCGCACGCGCCATGCTGGAAGCAGTAGTCAACCATATCTCCAAGCGCACCAGCCTTAACAGGGTTATCTTCGCCCTCTTCGGCTCCGATGCGTTCCAGGCTTTCCAGAAGGAGCTGGAAAGGTATTAGCCCTATGGTGAGCTATGAGAGCCATGCTCCTATCAGCCGGAAAGGGGAGGAGACTGTATCCCCTCACCCATCTGCGGGCTAAAGCGGCTCTGCCGGTTCTCAACATTCCCCTTATCCAATATGCCCTCCACTACCTCCGGGGGTTCAGCATCGGGGATGTGGTCATCAACCTTCATCACCTTCCCCATTCCATAAAGGAAGCGGTGAGCAAGGGTGGGATGGAGGTCCATTACTCCTGGGAAGAGGAGCTGATGGGAACCGCCGGGGGACTGAAGAAGGCAGAAGAGTTTCTCTCCGGGGATGACTCCCTGGTGATTAACAGCGATATATTGACCGATTATGACCTCCGGGAACTGATAAGCTTTCATCAGCAGCATAAAGCGTTAGCCACTATGGTCCTTTGCCCCAACCGCAATCCTGCCAGATTTACCCCCATTGAGGTCAGCCCGGAAGGGAAAATCCTCCGCATCGGATACCAGGCAGAAGGGGAATCCGCTGGCTCCAACCTACCCTATATGTTCACCGGTATTCAGATGCTCTCGCCGGAGTTTTTTCGGTTTATACCCCAGGGCTGCTATTTCGAGCTGGCGCGGGATGTGTACCGCCCCCTTCTTCAGCAAGAAGTCCCCCTCTACGGCCTTATTATGGAGAGCTTCTGGTGCGAGCTCGGCACCCCCAGGGAGTATCTGGAGGCAAATCTCCTTCTTCTCAAAGGAGATGCCATTGCACGCGGCTTATGGTCACGGGTAGCCCCCCTGGGGAAGACCATCCCCCAGCTTTGCGGCGCTCCTCCCCCTCTCCTGGGCGAGGGAGTCACCCTTCAGAAGAACGCCCAGTTTGAGGGTGGAGTAGTTATCGGCGATGGCAGCGTCATAGGTCAGAATTGCCGGATAAAAAACTCCCTTTTGTGGGAGGATTGCTCCGTGGGGGAGGGAAGTCACCTCGAGGTCAGCATTGTGACCGCCGGGGTTAAGCTCCCTCCAGAGAGCCTCGTGCGGAATAGAATAGTGGTAGCTCAGAGAAGAGGAATCGACCTCCAGAAGGGCGAACCCATGGGAGAGAATCTGGCTTTCCCTTTCTGATGGCTGGCGCTCTGGATGGACATGAGACCGGGAAGGTTCACAGACCGAAACGGGGTTTTATCCACACCACCGGATGGATGAAGCGGATATCCTCTACCTTGAGGCTGATGGGGGGGTAGCTGGGATTGATCGATTGCAGGATAACATTCTCACCTTGAAAAATTACCTTCTTTAAATAAACCTCACCACTTTTGGTCTGCACCACTGCCAGATTGTTGTTAGTCGCCTCTTTAGCCGGGGAGACAATGACAATATCGTTCTCGTCCAGCCGGGGCGACATGCTATCTCCCTTGACCCTGAGAGCATAGGCTGAGGTGTCGGTCAGGTCGAAGGGGCGGGAAACATATTCGCTCGCCACTCCCGGAGGGAATTCCTGGTCGGTGTAGTTGAACCCCTTACCCGCATCAGCATAAGAGATGACCGGGATCAAGCGGGAGAGCTTACGCAGCCGATACCTCGAAGGGAGTCCCTCATAAGACGCCCTTTCCTCTGAAATTGCCGTTTCCATCTCGGTCACCTCCACCAGATTCAGGTTAAAAACCTTTACCTCCCCGTCCGCCGTTCTAATCAGGAGGGTGTCCGTCTCGGTAAGATAGCTCCACTCCCTCAGCTCCTCCCGCAGGGGATTGATGCCCTCCTCTCCCAGCAGCTCAGGATGTTCCTCGACGACCTTCCAGAATAGCTGATACCCCTCTTCGGTCTCCAGGGGAAGGGAAAAGACCCCCTCCATCCCCAGAAGCCGGCTCCTGGCCATCGCCCGCTCTTTGAGCCCTAAGTTGAATAGTATCCTCAGCAGCATCCTCTCTACCGAGTGGTGTTCGGTTCGGGAGAACTCACGCTCCATCTCCTCCCGCCGGGGGTTGAGCTGTAACAGCCACTCCCGCAGTCTCGGATGGCGCGGCCTGGGACGGTCGAAGTAGGGCTTTAGCTCCTCCGGAGCACGCGCCTTTTTGGCTAATAGCACCAGTTCCCCTTCGTCACACTCCAGCCCGCGGGCCAGCTTTATAATAATCTCATCGTCAGGGACTCTCTGGCCGCGGACCATCTTGGATATGTAGTCGGCGGAAACACCGGTGCGCTGCTCCGCCTCGGCATAGGTTCCGATGCTGAGCTGAGTCATCCTTTCCCTTATAAACCAGGCAAATTCGGAGTTCATATTCACCACCATTGGCTTTAGTCTAATACATTTCGTCTTGCTTGTCAAGTGAAAATTGACACTTTTTTCAAATAATCCTTGACAGCAATACAATCTGTCTGTATTATGGGCAGAACAGGAGGTTCATGGTGGTATTTGACCATCACAAGCTGAGGGCTTTGCGAATGGAGCGGGGCTATTCCCTGGCCGGCTTAGCACGCAGGCTGGAGCAGAAAACCGGGCTCAGGGTCACCCGGGCGGGCATCTCATGCTGGGAAAGGGGGAAGAACCTCCCCTCGTTGACCTCCCTTATTGCTGTGGCAGAGCTCTACGGCAAGGAGCTGGGGTATTTTTTCAAAGATGTGTAATACAGACTGTCTGTATTGAGATGAAGTATTCAGGACGCACCTTCCAACTCAGCGATATCATGGCTTACTGCTCTTGTCCCCGGGCTTTTTATTATCAAAGAGTCAGGGGTATGAAGCGGCAGTTCATCGACTGGCGGGCGGTGGTGGGAATTGCCCTTCACCGGGTCATCCAAACCATTCATCAGGAGAGGGGCTATTTCTCACGCCCGTCGGTGGTGGGAAGGCTGGTGGGGCATTTTTACCATCAGGCTTGGGAGTCTTTTTATCTTCGGGGTATCAAGGTGCGGGGTGATGGCATTAATTCTCTGGAGCCCTATGTGGAGATGCTCCGGGGATATATGGCGCTGGAGGGGAATCGGGAGGCTGAGGTTCTTCTGGCGGAAGCGAGCTATCGGTTTCGCATCAAACCTTTCAGGACTACCTACTATCTGCAGGGCTCCATTGACCAGCTGAGGAGAAATCGGGACGGAACCCTTGAGCTTATTGAGTTCAAAAGTGGTCGGAGGCGGGAATGCTCCCCTTTTCGGCTGATGCTCGATTATCAGCTCTCCATGCACGCTTACGCCCTTTATCGGGGTGAGTTCCAGATAGAGGAGAACGGAGGGTGGAGGGCGCTCAACCTGATACCCGACTACCTTTCCCTCTATTTCCTTCAGGACCATCTCCCTTACCGCAGGAGCGGGAGAAAAGTTGATGCCAACAATGGCAAGGTGGTGGTTTACCGCAAAGGGGAGGCGCGAGGGGCTGCTCTCTACCGCACCACCCGTCCCCTCCAGCGGCTGCAGAGCATCTCTGAGGAGCTGGGAAGGGTCTGTGCCGCCATCCGTCGGGGGGAGTTCTTCCGCAGACCGAATGAGCTTTGCCAGAAGTACTGTGCCTTTAATGGCTATTGCCAGGCGGAGCTTGAGCGACCTTGTTCATAGTCTTTTTGAGGGAGCATACAGCATTAGGGTGTAAGAGCGATGATTCAAAGTAGAAAGGAGTAGCCGGGGAGATGGAGAGCGATTTCAAGGAGGTGCTCGTTCCCCTCCCCATGGAGGGCATAGCCGAGACAGCGGGGCTGTGGTTTGAGACAGAGGATGAGAGGCTTCGGAGATGGGAGCGGGAAGAGAGAAGGGGAACGCTTCTCAGGGAGATAAAGAGCATCGCCATGCGTAAGCTCACCCGCCGGCAGAAGGAGGTATTCAGGCTCTTTCTGCAGGGGAAGTCTCAGCGGGAGATCGGCGCCTTATTGGGAGTCAGCCGCAATACTATCAAGAGCCGCTGGGGTGGGCTGGTCAGGAAGTTGAGAAAAAATACCACCCATCTGTCCTATTAGTGAGAAGAAAATTGGGTCTTATTCCAGCAGAGGTGAATTGAGATATGGTAGTTTACCCGCAAGATTTGCACATACGAGCCAGAAAGCTGTGGCAGGCTGGCAACAGTGACGCAGAGATAGCCAGATTATTGGGAAGGGTGTCCCGCAGGACGATAAGAAGGTGGAGAAGGAAAGAGAAATGGGAGAAGAAGGAGGAGAACAAGGAGAAGGAGGAGAACGAGCAGAAGCAGGAAAACGAGGAGGACAATATGAAGATTGTCCGCCGGGCAATAAAGCTCCTTGATAAGAAAATCTCCCAGGGGGAGGTTAAAGGCTCCCTGGCTGATTTGAACCGATTGGTGAGACTGAAGAGCTATCTCAAAAAGGAGAGGATAAAGAGGAGAGGAGACCCAGACCGGGCAATGAGCGATGAACAGCTTGATAAAGAAATTAAAAACACGGCACAGAGAATTGCTTCTCTTGAAAGAGAGAAAGCTAAGGCTAAAAAGGGTTAAAGGGGATGTGCAGCTTTTCGCCGAGACCTATCTATCCCATTATCTTGACTGCCCTCCCTCACCCTTTCACCGGGAGCTTTACCAGATGATACAGCACGCTAAAGAGGGAAAAAGAGTGATAAGGGCGGCCCCTCGCGGGCACGGCAAATCGACCCTAATCAGTCTGATACTCCCGCTGTGGTGCATTTGCTGCCAGAAGAAGCGATTCATCCTCATGGTCTCCGATACCCTGGCTCAGGCTCGTCTCTTCCTGGAGGGAATAGTAGCCGAGCTGGAGGGAAATCGGCAGCTGCGAGAGGATTTTGGAGACCTGATAGGGAAGAAAAGGTGGACGGGCACCGAGATACTGACCACCACCACCATCAGGGTCATGGCCCGGGGGACGGGGAGCCGGCTGAGAGGTCTGCGGAGCTTCGAGGTTCGCCCCGACCTGGTCATCTGCGACGACCTGGAGAATGACGAGCTGGTGCGCACTGCCGAGCAGCGGAAGAAAATACACCAGTGGTTTACCAAAGCGCTGATGAACACCATGGACCCCGGAGGTGACCTGTTCGTGGTGGGGACCATCATCCACTACGACAGCCTACTGGCTAAGCTGCTCAAGGTCCCGGGGTGGAATGGCAAAACCTATCGCGCCCTTCTACCCGAGGGAAGGGTCCTCTGGGCAGCCAAGTGGAGTAAGCAGAGGCTGGAAGAGCGCCGGCGCGAAATAGGCACCCTTGCTTTCAACTCGGAGTTTCAGAACGACCCCGCCGACCCCCATACCAGGGTTTTCCAGCCCGAGTGGTTTCGGTTTTATTCAACGAAAGATATTGAAGGGGTTCCTCTGGATGTATACGGCGGTGTAGACCCCGCCCTCAGCCGCAAGGAGAGTGCTGACTATTCAGCCATAGTGACCATCGGCATAGACCATAGGGGGATGATATATGTGCTCGATGCGGACATTTGTCGATTGACACCTAAGGAGCTTATCAGCCGAATTTTTCGGAAGTTTTTAACCTACAAGCATCTGCTCATAGGGGTGGAGGTGGTTGCCTTTCAGGAGGTGCTCAAGGAATGGCTGGACGAGCTGTCCAGGGAGAAGGGGGTGTATCTACCCACCAGGGAGATAAAGCATCGCTCCGATAAGGTCCGTCGGCTCACCCGTCTCTCCCCTCTGTTTGAGAAGGGATTAATTCATCTGAGGCGGGACCAGGAGCTTCTGATGGAGCAGTTGGAGCACTTCCCTCTGGCGGACCACGATGATGGACCCGATGCCCTGGAGATGGCGGTGGATATAGCCAGGAAAGGTGCCCTACCCTTCGAGCATATTCAACAACCAAAAAGAATAGGGGAGTTTTGGATATAAAATGTGGGAATTTTATCGCGCCTGGAAGGAGAGAAAAAGATACCAAGCCGAGCAATATCGGCTGGCTTCCCGCACTTTGAGGGAGGCTCTGGACATTGAGGATGATGACCGCGAGGGCTATCTCCTGCTGGGACAGGAGCAGAAGGAGTTTACCGAATCGGAGCAGGAGACCATGCAGCGGCAGGCTTACCACTTCTGGAAGTCCAATCCTCATGGCAGGGGAGTCATCCGGGTACTGGAGAAGTTTGTGCTCGGGCGGGGGATGAAGTTTAACGCCCAGGACGAGAACAAGATGGTTCAGCAGTGGTGGGATGAGTTTGCCCGGGACAACTCCCTCCAGAGGAGTCAGAAGGAGATTTTCCTACACACCCTGCGGGATGGGGAGTGCTTCATTCGCTATTTTGTCGACAAAGAGACCGGGAGGACGAGAATAAGGTTTATCGACCCCCAGGAGGTCTACGACCCCGAGAACAGGCACTCCCAGGGGATAGAGACCGACCCCGATGATGTGATAACCCCCATCAACTACTACCGCTCCAGAGATGGCAAGCTGAAGGAGGTCATCCCCGCTGAGGAGATACAGCACATCAAGATTCTGGTAGACAGCAATGTGAAGCGGGGGCTGAGCTTCCTCTATGTGATTATGCCTCTGCTTAAAAAGTATGAGCAGTGGCTTAACGACCGAATTGTGCTCAACAAAATCCGCTCCGCAGTAGCTATCATCCGCCGGGTGAGTGGAGCACCGGCACAGGTATCAGACATCGTGAAGCAGCACTCTGCAAACAGCAGCGGGAGGCAAAGGGCATTACAGCCGGGCACCATCATAACCGTCAGTGAGGGGGTGGAGTATCAGATGCTGAGCCCCAATCTCCAGGCCCAGGATGTGCAGTACGATGGCAGGAACATCCTGCTGGCCATCACCGCGGCTACCGGGCTGGCGGAGTATATGGTCTCGGGTGATGCCAGCAATGCCAACTACTCCTCCACCATGATAAGCGAATCCCCCTCGGTGCGGGAGTTTGAAGACTGGCAGAATTTCTTCGAGGAGGAGTTCAAGATCATGTTCCGCAAGGTGGTTCAGGCGGGGATAGAGTATGGACTCATCCCGGCAGAGAGCACCAGGACCATTCTGGTGTCCAACGAGCAGGGAGAGATGGTGGAGAAGGAGATGAAAGTTCCTACTAATACCGAGTGTGAGATAGTCTTCCCACCCCTGGTTCACCGGAACCTGAAGGAAGAGAGCGAGGCCATGCTCATCCATCAGAAGATGGGAATTGTCTCCCACAAGACCCTGGCGGGAAAGTTCGGATACGACTATGAGGAGGAACTCAAGAAGATGCAGAGTGAGGCGCACCAGCCGGATGAGGCTGAGCCTGAGGTGGAGGAGGAGGATTCCGATTAAGAAGGTCTTATGGCTTATCTATCATTTGATACGCCGTATCTATAAGTTAAGAAGATGCCTATTGGAGGTGAGGTTATGAAGGAGGCATTAAAGAGAGCCGGGGTGGAGGATATGCTCTTCACCGTGGAGCTGACGGAGAGCTTCGATGGAGGGAAGCCCCTCAGGGAGGCGACCATCGACCGGGACAGCAACATCATTCGCAATATCTGCCTCCTCTCCCCGGTGAGCAAGAACAACCGCATCTACACCCCTCAGGGAATAGCTAACTCCGTGAGGCTCTTTGAAGGAGCAAAGGCTTTTGCTAATCATCCCCGGCGCTCCGAGCGAGGGGAGGTAAGGGATGTCAGAGACCTGATTGGCAAATACCTCAACATCCGCCTGGAGGATGGGAAGCTCAAGGGGGACTTAGAGGTGCTGGAATCCCACAAGAGCTGGGTCTTCCCCCTGGCGGAGCAGGCTCCAGAGCTGGTGGGCTTGTCCATAAATGCGCAGGGCAAGGTCTTCCGCAGGGGTGAGCGGGAGGTGGTAGAGAGCATCACCCTGGTGCGCTCGGTGGATTTGGTCTCCGAGCCGGCAGCTACCCTCAACCTGTTTGAGAGCCTCTCCCGGCAGAAGCAGAGCAGCAGCACAGGGGAGCTTGAGTCGCTCACCCTGCAGGAGCTTAAGGAGAAAAGAGCGGAGCTGGTGGAGGAGATAAGAAGGGAGGACCGGCAGCTCATCGAGCGTCTGCAAAAGGAAAACCGTGAGCTGAAGGAGCGGCTCAAGCAGTTGGGCGCCAGGGATTGGCAGCTCACCAAAAGGGAACTCAGGGAATCCCTTCTCACTGACTCGCAGCTTCCCCGGGGGGCTATCACAGAAACCTTTAAGGAACTCCTTATAAATGTCGGAGGTGAGACCAAAGAGCAAGTAACAGAGGCCATGCAAAGGCTCATAGCCGACAGGGAGTCGGTCATCTTTCGTCCCGGGGTCAGGGTTAAGGGAATGGGAGATGAGAAGGACGAGAGGTTGGAGCATGCCAGCTCCTCAATTGATGATGAGACCTTTATCCACGCTGTTAGGAAGGGGATAAGATAAATGACAAATAAAATGAGATATCGCTTCGGTGACGAGAACCCCAGGCTTTTTGCGGTGGATGGCGACACGGTGGTTAACATCGGAGACCTCCTCTGGCTGGATACCGATGATGTCAAACCCGCCAGCGCCCTGACTTGGAACACCGACCTGGCAACCACCCAGGCTGATTTCGCAGCCAAGTTTGCCGGGGTGGCTATGGAGGCTTCTCCCAGCGGTGAGACCGAGGATATTCGAGTGGGCACCACTGGGGTATTTGAGTTTGATTGCGAGGCCGCCACCTTTGAGGTAGGCGATGGCGTCAACTGCGCCAAGCAGACCGGCAATGCCCTGGAAAACCAGAAGGTGGTGGCGGTGACTTCCAATCCGATTGGCAAGGTCGCCCGGAGGGAGCCTAACAACTCGACCACCGTGCTGGTGGAGATAAGGGCCAGCGTGGTTCCGGTGCCGGCTTCTTAAGCGTAAGGGAGGTAGTTTAGCGCCATGATTAAAGAGAAAGGACAGAATCTCAGGGACCTGTACACAGCCCTGGGAGAAAAGGCATTCATCGGCAAGATAGCAGAGTTGATGGAGGGCGAACATCCCAGGCTGCGACCCGACGACTTCAGCCTGCGGGAGCTCTACGAGGCGGTGGGCACCACCGCTTTTCCCACCATTACCGGAAAGCTGATCTCCAGAAAGGTGATCGACGCTTACCAGGCCACCCCCACCATCGGTGAGAAGCTGGTCCATACCGTCCCCTCATCCAGAAAGAAGGAGGATGTGGTCGGCTTCACCGCCCTGGAGCAGGTCAAGGAAGTCCACGAGGGAATGCCCTATGAGGAGAGCTCCCTGGGTGAGAAGGGGTTGGAAATAAAGAACAAGAAGTTCGGACGCATCCTCGCTATCACCGAAGAGGCGGTGATGGAGGACCAGACCGGGCAGATTCTGCAGATGGCGGCTGCCCTGGGGGAGAAGGCTAAACTCTTCAAGGAGAAGATGATTCTGGATACGGTCAGGGATGTCAACTCCGACGCCTAC